>NZ_JBYBHH010000009.1:0-247065 GCF_059025405.1 Pseudomonas sp. 5.2 | reverse complement strand
CCAGGAATATTGGCCCGAAACAAACGTAGGAGCGAGCGTTGCTCGCGATGCGCCGCGCGGGCGGCGCTCGATCTCCCAGGCGCCGCCCCCCTAAAGGCGAACACCTACCAGCCCCCACACAAACTCAAATCTGCAACACCAAGGCCTCCAACTGCTCCTGCCGCTCCGCCTGATTCACCCGCGCCCCGGGGTTGAGCGTCGACCACTGCGGATGCGCCCGCGCCTTGACCAACGCCTCAGGCAACTTGCCCTCGCGCCAGGTCTTCTCGTCCAGCTCGCCCAGGCGAATGCTGTCTTGCGCGGCATGCCCGCGGTTATCCAGGGCCACCATCAACTGCTGCTGGCGCAACGCCAACAGCCGCAACACCGTATCGTCCACCGTCAGCTCACGCTGCCCTTTGAGCTTGCCCATCAACCGCGACCCGTAATTGCGTGCCGTCTGCAGCGCGCCGCCTGCGATCGCACCCGCCAAGGCCGCCGCACCCAGGGTCAGGCCACCGACCAACAGATCGACCCCGGCCCCGGCCGCAGCGCCCGCCGCCACGCCACTGCCCAGGCGTACGCCCAGCAGCTTCAAGGTCTCGGGGTTGAACAGGTCATCGCCCCAACGACCGTCCAGCAACGGCAAATCACTGGCGTGGGCGTCTTCGCGGCGGAAGGCATACAGCTTGAGCAGCGCTTCGACACAGCGCTGTTCGCGTTGCCGCACATCCTGGCGCAGCGCTTCGATGGCCTTGGCTTCGGCGGCCGGTTCGGCCACCACGCTGCGCCGGCAGGCGGCGCAGTCGAGCAGCAGCTCGGCGATCAGGCGTTTACCGCTTTGATGGCGGGCTTGGCGTTGCGCCTGTTGGTCGTCGATCAGCCGTTGCAGGGCAGGGCGGGCGTCTTCCAGCAGCAGGGCCAGGCTTTCGTACAGGCGGCGCTCGCCGTCTTCCGGCGGGGCCACGCTGTCGAACCGCACCAAGGCGTGAAGGCCAAGCCGGGCAAGGGCTTCACGCCATTCGGGCTCGCGGTGCTGGCTGCTGGCGACGAAGTTGAGCACGGGTAGCAGCGGCTTGCCGCAACTGGCCAGCACCTCCAGTTCGTCGCGGTACTTGGCCAGCACCGGCTCGCGGGCGTCGATCACGTACAGGCCGGCATTGCTGGCCTGCAACTGGCGCAGCACCTTGGCTTCCTGCTCGAAGCGTTGGCGTGCCTCACTGCCTTGGAGGAAGCGTGCCAGCCGGGCCGGGCCGTCCAGGCGCTCACCTGGGCGCTCCAGCCGCTCGAGGTAGTCGAGCAGGGCAATGGCGTCTTCCAGGCCTGGGGTGTCATACAGCTCCAGCAGGGGCTCGCCGTCCACCGACAGGCGTGCGCCCTCCACATGGCGGGTGGTGCTGGGGCGATGGGACACCTCGCCAAAGCTCACGTCGCGGGTCAAGGTGCGCAGCAGCGAAGTCTTGCCGACGTTGGTGTGGCCGACCACGGCCAGTTTAAGCGGCTCAGTCATGGCCATGCTCCAACCAGGCCAAGGGCGAGGTGTCGGCGTGGGGCAGGCCGAGGCGGTCCAGCGCTTCGTGCCAGTCGCCCAGGCGCTCGGCGTCCAGGGCCTGGCCTGGGGCCGCCTGCAGCAGCCAGATACGGGTGGCGCCGGCGTTGCGTGCCAGCTCGGCCAGCAACGCCAGGCTGCCGCGATCGGGCGAACGGCGTGGGTCGCAGGCGATAGCCAGGCGCGCCGGGGGGAAGCGGCTGAGTTGTTCGAGCAGCCGGTTGCGTGATTCACGGCTATCGAGCACGCCGGCATCGGTCACGCTTTTGGGCAGGGCGGGCGGCCAGGTGCGCTGGTCATCCAGCTCCAGGCCAACCAGCAAGGCACCGCTGCTGCCGCTTTCCAGTTGCCCGGCAGCGAAGTGGGGCAAGGTGTCGGGCGCGGCGTCCTGCACACCGATGCGCTCGCTGCGCGGCATAAGGCTTTCGCGCAATGCCGCGTAGCCTGGCAGGCTGAGGTCCAGCGCCAGGCGTGCGCGGCCTTGGCGCCAGCGCCACAGGCACAGTGCGGCCAAGAGCAGGCGTGGTAGCAGGCCATAGACCAGCACCACACCGAGCAACCAGCTGGCCCAGGCCTGGCGGGCCAGGTCCAGGGCCGGCAGCGTGTCGCCGCTGGCGCGGATCATGGCTTCGTCCGGCACGGCAAAGCCCAGCAGCGAAGGCAGGGCGCCGAGCGCCTGGGTCATGTGGATGAACGGCTCGGCGGCAAGCAGGGTGGTTTCCCAGACAAAGCCATAGCGCCGTGTGGCCAGCAACGCCAAGAGCATCGCCAACGCGGTCATCATCGCCAGCAGCCACAGCCCGTGCACCAGCACGCCAAGCAGCCAGCGATTCAGGCGCTGGCGCTGCAGCAGCACCAGCAACGCGGGCGCAAGGTGCGCGGCCTTGGCATCGCGGGCAAAGCGTTCGCTCAGCCACAACCAAAGCCGGCCCAGCCCAGCGCCGTGTTCGCCGCTCAGGCTGAAGCCGATCGCCCAGCTCAGCAGCATCACCAGGTTCAACCCCAGCAGGCTGCCCAGTGCCCAGAACACATTCACTGGGCGTTGGCCATCGCCCAGCGCCGCGAAGGCCAGGCCTGCGCCGCTGAAGGCGGCCATGATCAACAGGGCCAGCAGTGCCAGGCGCGCGCCCTGCTTCCAGTGGCGCAGGGCGGCTGTCATGCCGTCGCGTTCGGCCAGGAACAGCGCGCGCGTTTCAATACGTGTCGCCAGGTCGCCGCCGGCCTGGCGGGCGTGGCGGTTGGCTTCCTGGTCTTCCAGGGGGCCGGCATGTTCCTCGCGCAGGCGTACTGCTTCGGTGAGCCAGCGTTTGTCCAGTGGCGTCGGTCCAGTCACAAGGTCTTCCATTGCACAGGTCAGGGCAGAAGCATAACCCACTCTCAAAATGGAGGGTTCGCAAGGGCTTTCTCGACAGTTAGCTAGATATCTTCAACTGGTTGTTTGGTATTCTCGCCACCATGAAAAAGTCACTCCCCCTCTGCCTCATTGCTGCCATTGGTGCGAACCGTGTAATTGGCATCGAGAACCGTATGCCCTGGCATTTGCCGGGGGATTTCAAGTTTTTCAAAGCTCAAACCATGGGCAAGCCCATCATTATGGGGCGTAAAACCTGGGACTCCCTAGGGCGCCCCTTGCCGGGTCGCTTGAACATCGTTGTTAGCCGTCAGCCAGGGCTGAAGCTTGAGGGCGCGCAGGTGCAACCCTCTTTGGCTGCAGCTATTGATTTGGCAGATAATTGGGCTAGAGAAAATGGCGTAAATGAGCTGATGCTCATTGGCGGCGCGCAATTGTACGGTCAAGCTCTGGAGCAGGGGCTTGTCGATAGAATGTATCTAACTCAGGTCGATCTTGCCCCAGATGGGGATGCCTGGTTTCCTCCGGTCGAAGTGGCTGAATGGGAAATCATTTCCCAAGAGCCTCAGCCTGCTGAGGCTGACGCTCCCAGCTACCATTTCGAAGTTTGGGATCGCCGATGAGTCTTATTGGGGCCGCTATGCGGCCCCAATAACCTCAGGAGTGACTCAACGTTGCATGTTGGTCATCTGCTAACACGTCCTGGTCAGTCTCTTTCAACAGCTGGCTGGTCACCACCCCGGCCGTCATCGAGCCATTCACGTTCAGTGCCGTGCGGCCCATGTCGATCAACGGCTCTACCGAAATCAGCAGTGCTACCAGTTCAACCGGCAAGCCCATGGCCGGCAGCACGATCAACGCGGCGAAGGTCGCACCACCGCCCACCCCGGCTACCCCAGCCGAGCTCAGGGTGACGATGGCGACCAGGGTCGCGATCCACAGCGGGTCGAAGGTGTCGATGCCCACTGCCGGGGCAACCATCACGGCCAGCATGGCCGGGTACAGGCCGGCGCAACCGTTCTGACCAATTGTCGTGCCGAACGAGGCGCTGAAGCTGGCGATGGACTGCGGCACACCCAGGCGACGGGTTTGCGCTTCGATGTTCAGCGGGATGCTCGCGGCGCTGGAGCGGCTGGTGAAGGCGAAGGTCAGCACTGGCCACACCTTGCGGAAGAAGCGCAGCGGGCTGACGCCGGTCGCCGCCAGGATGACGGCATGCACCACGAACATCAGCCCCAGGCCGATGTATGAAACGACGACGAAGCTGCCCAGCTTGAGGATGTCGTCCAGGTTGGAGCTGGCGACCACTTTGGTCATCAGGGCCAGCACACCATAAGGGGTGAGCTTCATCACCACGCGCACCAGGCGCATGACCCAGGCTTGCAGGGTGTCGATGGCCGACAGGGCGCGCGCGCCTTTCTCGGCGTCGTCCTTGATCAGTTGCAGGGCGGCCAGGCCGACGAACACGGCGAAGATCACCACGCTGATGATCGAGGTTGGCTTGGCCCGCGCCAGGTCGCCTACCGGGTTGCTGGGGATGAACGACAGCAGCAGTTGCGGGATGTTGAGGTCGGCGACCTTGCCCGCGTAGTCGCTGTGGATCGCTTGCAGCCGCGCGCTTTCCTGCACGCCAGCCACCAGGCCGTCGGCGGTTAGGCCGAACAGGTTGGTCAAGACGATGCCGATCAATGCGGCGATGGCAGTGGTGAGCAGCAAGGTGCCGATGCTCAGCACGCTGATGCGGCCAAGCGAGGAGGCATTGTGCAAGCGTGCCACGGCGCTGAGGATCGAGGCGAAGATCAGCGGCATGACGATCATCTGCAGCAAGCCGACATAGCCGTTGCCGACCAGGTCGAGCCAGGCGATGGTGGCTTTCAATACCGGGTGGCCAGCGCCATAGATCGTGTGCAGGACCAGGCCGAACACCACGCCCAGCACCAGGCCCAGCAAGACCTTCTTGGCCAGGCTCCAGTCGGTGCGGCGAGTTTGTGCCAGGCCCAGCAGCAAGGCCAGGAACGCCAGCAGGTTGAGAGACAGCGGCAGGTTCATTGAAGCTCCAACAAAAAACAGAAGAGGCATCGCCTCTGTGAGCGATTGCGAACGGAAATGCTAACAGCCTGAAAACAAACGAATTTATACCCAAATGGAATGTGCATAGTCGTTTATGGAATAACGGAATGTCGCAGATAGCAATGAACAGGGCGTTTCAAGCTGCTTGAACGTCGTTGTCAGGGCTTGCTGGGCCGGTAGGTTGGACTAGCGTTTCCCGGTCATTTCAGGAGATTCGCACATGAAGTTCGCTCCGAAAGCCCTCGCCCTGGGTCTGTCCCTGCTGTTCGGGGCCCAAACCTGGGCCACCGAACTCAAGCATTGGCCTGCCGAGGCCGCCAAACAGCTCGACAGCATGATCGCCGCCAATGCCAACAAAGGTAACTACGCGGTGTTCGACATGGACAACACCAGCTACCGCTATGACCTTGAAGAGGCGCTGCTGCCGTTCATGGAGAACCAGGGGCTGCTGAGCCGCGACAAGCTCGACCCTTCGTTGAAGCTGATCCCCTTCAAAGACACGGCTGAGCACAAGGAAAGCCTGTTCAGTTACTACTACCGCCTGTGCGAAATCGACGACATGGTCTGCTACCCCTGGGTGGCGCAGGTGTTCTCGGGCTTCACCCTGAAGGAACTGAAGGCCCAGGTTGACGCCTTGATGGCCTCCGGCAAACCCGTGCCCAGCACCTACTTCGAGGGTGACCAGGTCAAGGCCATCGAGGTGCAGCCGCCCAAGGTTTTTGCCGGCCAGGCCGAGCTGTTCAACAAACTGATGGAAAACGGCATCGAGGTGTATGTCATTTCTGCCGCGTCCGAAGAACTGGTGCGCATGGTCGCGTCCGACCCCAAGTACGGCTACAACGTCAAACCGCAGAACGTGATTGGCGTCAGCCTGCTACTGAAGGACCGCAGCAACGGCCAACTGACCACGGCGCGCAAGCAGATCAGCGCCGGCAGCTATGACCCCAAGGCCAACGAAGGCCTGGAACTGACGCCTTACCTGTGGACCCCCGCGACCTGGATGGCGGGCAAGCAGGCGGCGATCCTCACCTACATCGACGAGTGGAAGCGGCCGGTGCTGGTGGGCGGCGATACGCCCACCAGCGATGGCTACATGCAGTTCCACGGGGTGGACGTGGGCAAAGGGGGCATCCACCTGTGGATAAACCGCAAGGCCAAGTACATGGACCAGCTCAACGGCATGATCGCCAAGCACGCGGCCGCGCAGGCCAAGGAAGGGCTGCCGGTGACGGCGGACAAGAACTGGGTGATCGTCACGCCTGAGCAGATCCAGTAACCCGGTGCAGGTCAGCCGCTTCGGCCGACAATGAGCGTTCTGGCTTGTTGTTGATCGAAGTTCTGCGCCAGCATGGCCACGGCTTCCATGGCGCTTGAGCGCACGCTGGCGCCCTCGGCGCCAAGCGTCTGTTCGGCCACGATGCTGTGCACCTGGTTGATCCCTACGAAGCGGAACCACGCATCGAGGAAGGGTTTTTCCAGGCCGAACGCCTGGTCGGGCGTCTGGGAGTCGGGGCCATAACCCAGCCCGCGGGTGTAGATGGCCACCGCCCGGCGCCCACCCAGCATGCCGTTCAACCCCTGTTCATCGAAGGTGAACAACACGCCCTTGTGCGAAATGGCGTCGATCAAGTGCTTGAGTTTGTAGGGGATGCCGAAATTCCACAGCGGGACGCTGAACACCACTGTATCTGCCCGGTGGAAGCGTTTGGCGAGGGTTTTGATCTGTGCCCAGGCGGCGTTTTGCGCGGGGGAAAGCGGCGCATCGGCAAGCCCGGCGTACTTGGCCGCCAGCAGGTCGCCATCCACTTCGGGCAGCTCGCATTCCCAAGGGTCCAGGCGGTCAACCTCCACGGTTTTGCGCTCGGCCAACGCGGCCAGGAACACTTCGGCAATTTGAGCGGAAACCGAGCGTTCGCCTCTCGGCGATGCACACACATAAAGAACACGTTCAACCACGGGGCTACTCCTGTCAGCGTCGATGGCATTTCCCTGGCGATATACGGCACAGGGGGAGCGCAAAGTCTGATTGAGGACGATCCATTATAGAAATCACGTATGCTCGCCTCATTCAGTCCGATAGGTGATCAATCCGTGTTCGATAGCGTCCTTCTGCGTAGCTTGCTGGCCGTGGCCGACAGCGGGGGCTTCACGCGTGCTGCCGAGCGGCTGCACCTCACGCAATCGGCAATCAGCGCACACATTCGGCGGCTCGAGGCTGAAGCCGGGCACAAGCTGCTGGAGCGGACCACGCGCTCGGTCAGCCTGACTCCGGCAGGCACGCGGCTGGCAGGCTATGCCCGCACCATCCTGGCACTGCATGACGATGCCCGCGCGAGCCTTGGCGTTGGCCGCCGGGTTTGCGGCACGGTGTCCGTGGGGTTGAGCGAGGAGATGGTCAAGGCTCCGATCATCGATTGCCTGCGTCGGTTTTCCGTGGCGCACCCCGATGCCGAGGTTGCCCTGCAGGTCGGCTTGACCGGCGAGTTGCTCGCGCTCATGCACGCGGGTGGGCTGGATATCGTGCTGGGGAGCCGCTGCGGCGGTGATGAGCGTGGCGAGGTGCTCTGGTCCGAGCCGTTGGTCTGGGCGAGAGGGCCGCTGGCGCTGGCCACCGATGATGCGACCTCACCTGTACCTTTGGCGGTGTTTTCCGATCAATGCCCCTACCGTGCGGCGGCCATCGAAGCGTTGGCGCGTGCAGGGCGACAATGGCGGATCGTTTGCCAGAGCCCCAGTGCGGGGGGGCTGATGACTGCCGTAAGCGGCGGGCTTGGGGTAACCCCGGTCACCCGCTCATGCGCACTGGGCGCAGGCCTGCAGGAAGTGACGACACTGCCCGCACTGCCTCACGCGCAGTTCATGCTGACCTCGACGGCGAAGCCAAAGCGCTCGGCGGCCCTGCTGCTGGCGCAGTTGCGCCAATGCGCTTCGCGTGGGGAAGATAGTTGAAAGCGCTGGGGCCGCTCGGCGGCCCATCGCCGGCAAGCCGGCTCCCACAGGTCTGGCGCTAGCCTTGGAGGCTACACAGTTCGGGTGGGAGCCGGCTTGCCGGCGATGGGCTGCAAAGCAGCCCCAATACACTCATCAGGGCCTTACAGCCCGTCGAGCATCGCTTTGTTACGCACCGCACCTTTGTCGGCACTGGTCGCCAGCAGGGCGTAGGCCTTGAGCGCGGTGGTCACTTTGCGCGGACGCACTTCGGCAGGCTTCCAGCCTTTCTTGTCCTGCTCGACACGGCGCTCGGCCAGCTCTTCGTCGCTGACCAGCAGGTTGATCGAACGGTTGGGGATGTCGATCAACACCTTGTCGCCGTCGCGCACCAGGCCAATGGCGCCGCCTGCAGCGGCTTCCGGCGAGGCGTGGCCGATCGAAAGGCCCGAGGTACCGCCCGAGAAGCGGCCGTCGGTGAGCAGGGCGCAGGCCTTGCCCAAGCCTTTGGATTTCAGGTACGAGGTCGGGTAGAGCATCTCTTGCATGCCCGGGCCGCCCTTCGGGCCTTCGTAACGGATGATGACGATGTCACCGGCCTTCACTTCGTCGGCGAGGATGCCGCGCACGGCGCTGTCCTGGCTTTCGAAGATTTTCGCGCTGCCTTCGAACACATGGATCGACTCGTCGACACCGGCGGTCTTCACCACGCAACCGTCGAGGGCGATGTTGCCGTACAGCACCGCCAGGCCACCCTCTTGCGAGTAGGCGTGTTCGAAGCTGCGGATGCAGCCGTTTTCACGGTCGTCGTCGAGGGTTTCCCAACGGGTCGACTGGCTGAATGCGGTTTGGGTCGGGATGCCCGCCGGGCCGGCTTTGAAGAAGGTGTGCACCGCTTCGTCATCGGTCTGGGTGATGTCCCACTTGGCGATGGCTTCTTCCATGCTGCGGCTGTGCACGGTCGGCAGGTCGGTGTGCAGCAGGCCGCCACGGGCCAGCGAGCCGAGGATGCTGAAGATGCCGCCGGCGCGGTGCACGTCTTCCATGTGGTACTTCTGGATGTTCGGCGCCACCTTGCACAGCTGCGGCACTGTGCGCGACAAGCGGTCGATGTCCCGCAGGTCGAACGCCACCTCGCCTTCCTGGGCCGCGGCCAGCAGGTGCAGGATGGTGTTGGTCGAACCGCCCATGGCGATGTCCAGCATCATGGCGTTTTCGAACGCCTTGAAGTTGGCGATGCTGCGCGGCAGGACCGACTCGTCGTTCTCGCCGTAGTAGCGCTTGCACAGCTCGACGATGGTGCGGCCGGCAGTAAGGAACAGCTGCTCGCGGTCGGAGTGGGTGGCCAGGGTCGAGCCGTTGCCCGGCAGGGCCAGGCCCAGGGCTTCGGTCAGGCAGTTCATCGAGTTGGCGGTGAACATGCCAGAGCACGAACCGCAGGTCGGGCAGGCGCTGCGCTCGTATTCGGCAACCTTCTCGTCGGAGGCCGTGGAGTCAGCCGCGATGACCATCGCGTCGACCAGGTCCAGGCCGTGGCTGGCCAGCTTGGTCTTGCCGGCTTCCATCGGGCCGCCGGAGACGAAGATCACCGGGATGTTCAGGCGCAGGGCGGCCATCAGCATGCCGGGGGTGATCTTGTCGCAGTTCGAGATGCAGACAATGGCATCGGCACAGTGGGCGTTGACCATGTACTCCACGGCGTCGGCGATGATCTCGCGGCTTGGCAGCGAATACAGCATGCCGTCGTGGCCCATGGCGATGCCGTCGTCGACCGCGATGGTGTTGAATTCCTTGGCCACGCCACCGGCGCGCTCGATCTCACGGGCAACCAGCTGGCCCAGGTCCTTCAGGTGCACGTGGCCCGGGACGAACTGGGTGAACGAGTTGGCGATGGCGATGATCGGTTTCTTGAAATCTTCGTCCTTCATCCCGGTGGCGCGCCACAGGGCTCGGGCGCCAGCCATGTTGCGGCCTTGGGTGGAAGTCTTGGAACGATAATCAGGCATGAAGCACTCCTGGCGGCTTAATCAGGTCACAAAAAGGGGAGTGAGCTTCTCTTGTCCTATGCGCCTTAGGCCGGTTGCCACTGGCACGGATGGGGCCGAAGACACCACGGGATCGCCGCGTGCTCGACCAGAGCTCATAAACCCGCCGGGGATGACTGGCGATGAATAGGCCGATTCTACACCGCTGGCGCTGTGAGGGAATGGCGATGTGTCTGGGCGGTGGCTTTCGCCTCATGACCGGTCGCTTGTAGGACGCTTCTGAAACGCCGGTTCAGGGGCTGACCTGCCCGCCCAAGCTGACTATGATCCGCCCGCCGCATGTGCGGCTTCACGAGATACACCCTCAATGGACCTTCCCAGTTTCAGTTCATACCGAACTCGCAAATTGGCACTGAGCGCGTCGTCGCCAGGGCTTCCGAAGGCTTGAGCCCCTGTGGCTGAGGTGTGCGGGTGCCTGCGTCGGCGCCTGGAGAACCTCATGCAGCACACCACTGATACGCTCGTTTCACCCCTCGACCTGCGCCAGGCCGCCCAGGCCCGTCGTGACGACCTGCTTCACCCGCAAGGCTACCCCGAAGGCACGGCCGGTTACCTGATGACCAGTGAGTACTCGTGCCTGGATGCCGGCCTCAGCGCCAGCCAGGCCATCGACATGCTGCGCCGCGAGGCCGCCGATGCCGAAACCATCTACCAGTCCTATGTGCTCGACGGGCAGCGCAACCTGCTCGGGACCTTGTCCCTGCGCGAGTTGATCCTGGCGGCGCCTGAGGCGCTGATTGATCACATCATGGTGCACAAGGTCATTTGCGTCTGTACCACGACCCGTCAGGAAGACGTGGCCCGCTTGATCCGCGAGCACGACCTGCTGGCTGTGCCGGTGCTGGACGAAGCCGGGCGGCTGGTGGGCCTGGTGACCTGCGACGATGCACTTGATGTGGTGGTCGATGAGGCCACCGAGGACTTCCACAAAGGCGCCTCCATCACCAACCACGTGGGCAACCTGCGCGATGCCACCGTCAGCCTGCTGTACCGCAAACGGGTGCTGTGGCTGGTGTTGCTGGTCTTTGGCAACCTGTTCTCGGGGGCGGGGATTGCGGCGTTCGAGGAAACCATTGCCGCGCACATCGTGCTGGTGTTCTTCCTGCCGCTGCTGGTGGACAGCGGGGGCAATGCCGGGGCGCAGTCGGCGACCTTGATGGTGCGGGGCCTGGCGACGGGCGAAGTGTACATGCGTGATTGGCTGCGCATGCTCGGGCGCGAGTGCGGGGTTGCGCTGGCGCTGGGGGCGACCATGGCCGTGGCGGTGGCATCGCTGGGCGCGCTGCGCGGTGGGATGGACATTGCCCTGATCGTTGCCAGCAGCATGCTGGTGATCGTGTTGCTGGGTAGCCTGATCGGCATGAGCCTGCCGTTCATGTTCACCAAGCTGAAGCTCGACCCGGCGACGGCCAGTGGCCCGCTGGTGACCTCGATTGCCGATGCGGCGGGGGTGCTGGTGTACTTTGGGATCGCGTCGTACGTGCTGGATATCTGACAGAGCGCATCCCTTAGAGCCCAAGCTCGACCCCTGTGGGAGCGGGTTTACCCGCGAATGCGAGGGTGAATGCACCGACGCTTTCGCGGGTAAACCCGCTCCCACAGGGGGTGGAGGTAATGCACGCTTCAGTGATTGCCCAATCAGCTGTTAGGCAGCAACCGGCAGGTAATGCTCTTGATGTAGCGGGTTTCGGCAATGGCCGGGTGCACCGGGTGGTCCGGGCCTTGGCCGCCGCGCTCGAGCAGTTGCATGTTGCGGTCCAGGTGGCGGGCGCTGGTCAGCAGGATGTTGTTCAGGTCATCCTCGGGCAGGTGCATCGAGCACGAGGCGCTGACCAGAATGCCGTCCTTGTTGAGCATGCGCATGGCCTGTTCGTTGAGGCGACGGTAGGCCGCTTCGCCGTTTTTCAGGTCTTTCTTGCGCTTGATGAAGGCGGGTGGGTCGGCAATGATCACGTCGAAGCGTTCTTCGGCGGCCTTCAGCTCGCGCAGCGCTTCAAATACGTCACCTTCGATGCAGGTCAGCTTCTCGCTGATGCCGTTGAGCGCGGCATTGCGCTCGACGCCGTCCAGGGCAAAAGCCGACGCATCGACACAGAACACTTCGCTGGCGCCAAACGCGCCGGCTTGCACACCCCAGCCACCGATGTAGCTGAACAGGTCGAGCACGCGCTTGCCTTTGACGTAGGGCGCCAGGCGTGCGCGGTTCATGCGGTGGTCGTAGAACCAGCCGGTCTTCTGGCCTTCACGTACCGGTGCTTCGAACTTGACGCCGTTTTCTTCCAGCGGGACCCAGTCCGGCACTTCGCCGTAGACGGTTTCGACGTAGCGCTGCAGGCCTTCGGCATCACGCGCGGCGGAATCGTTCTTGAACAAGATGCCGCTTGGCTTGAGCACTTGCACCAGGGCGGCGATCACGTCGTCCTTGTGCAGTTCCATGGTGGCCGACGCCAGCTGGACCACGAGGATGTCGAAGAAACGGTCGACCACCAGGCCTGGCAGCAGGTCGGAGTCGCCGTAGACCAGGCGGTAGCACGGCTTGTCGAACAGGCGCTCACGCAGCGACAGCGCGACGTTGAGGCGGTGTACCAGCAGCGACTTGTCCAGCGGCAGCTTGATGTCGCGCGACAGCAGGCGCGCGCAGATCAGGTTGTTCGGGCTCAGCGCCACGATGCCCAGCGGCTTGCCGTTGGCAGCCTCGAGGATCGCTTGCTGGCCGGCCTGGAAACCTTGCAGCGGGGTCGCGGCGACGTCGACTTCATTGCTGTAGACCCACAGGTGGCCGGCGCGCAGGCGGCGGTCGGCATTGGCTTTGAGGCGTAGGCTGGGCAGGGACATGACGTCGCTCCGGGAAAAAAGAGCGGGAGTATACCGTGTTGGCCTTCGCTTCGGGGTCAGGCGCGACAAAGTGCTGGCCAGGGCTAAAGCCAGCCGATCCGGTGTTAGAATTCACCGTCCTCAACGAGTGTGTACGCATGTCCCAAGAACTCAGCGCCGAACAGATCCAGCAAGCCTTGCAAGGCATCACCATCCCGCCGCAACCGCAGATCATGGTCGACCTGCAGTTCGAGCAGTACATGCCCGACCCAGACCTGGAAACCATCGCCAAGCTGATTTCCCAGGACCCGGGCTTGTCCGGCGCGTTGCTCAAGTTGGTCAACTCCCCGCATTTCGGCCTCTCCAACAAGATCGGCTCGATCCAGCGGGCGGTGAACCTGCTGGGCAGCCGTTCGATCATCAACCTGATCAACGCCCAGTCGATCAAAGGCGAAATGAGCGACGAGACCATCGTCACGCTGAACCGCTTCTGGGACACCGCGCAGGATGTGGCCATGACCTGCCTGACCTTGGCCAAGCGCACCGGCATGCAGACGGCTGACGAGGCCTACACCCTCGGGCTGTTCCATGATTGCGGTGTGCCGCTGATGCTCAAGCGCTTCCCCAACTACATGGACGTGCTGGAAGAGGCCTATGCCAAGGCCAGCGGCGAAACGCGGGTGGTCGATACGGAAAACCGCGCGTTCAACACCAACCACTCGGTGGTGGGGTACTTCACCGCCAAGTCCTGGCGCCTGCCCGAGCACCTCACGGCGGCCATCGCCAACCACCACAACGCCTTGGCCGTGTTCCGCGACGAGTCTTCGCGCAATACCCAGAGCCAGCTGAAGAACCTGCTGGCGGTGCTGAAGATGGCCGAGCACATCTGCGCGTCCTACCGGGTACTGGGCAGCCAGAGCGTCGACCACGAATGGGAAGTGGTCGGGCCACTGGTGCTCGACTACATTGGCTTGTCGGACTACGACTTCGAAAACCTCAAACAGAATATTCGAGAGCTGGGCGGGCACTGACACATGCCGGAACTACCCGAAGTAGAAACCACCCGGCGCGGCATTGCGCCTCATCTGGAAGGCCAGCGCGTCAGCCGGGTGGTGGTGCGTGACCGGCGCCTGCGCTGGCCGATCCCTGAAGACCTGGATGTGCGCTTGTCGGGGCAGCGTATCGTCAGCGTCGAGCGTCGGGCCAAGTACCTGTTGATCAATGCCGAGGTCGGTACGTTGATCAGCCATTTGGGCATGTCGGGCAATTTGCGCCTGGTCGAGCTTGGCCTGCCGGCGGCCAAGCACGAGCACGTGGATATCGAGCTGGAGTCGGGGCTGATGCTGCGCTACACCGACCCGCGCCGTTTCGGCGCCATGCTCTGGAGCCTCGACCCGCTCAACCACGAACTGCTGCTGCGTCTGGGGCCAGAGCCGTTGACCGACCTGTTCGATGGCGAGCGTTTGTTCCAGCTGTCCCGTGGGCGCTCGATGGCGGTCAAGCCGTTCATCATGGATAACGCCATCGTCGTGGGGGTGGGCAACATCTACGCCACCGAAGCGTTGTTTGCTGCGGGCATTGACCCACGCCGCGAGGCGGGCGGTATTTCGCGGGCGCGGTACCTGAAGCTGGCCATCGAGATCAAACGCGTGCTGGCAGCGGCCATCGAGCAGGGCGGCACGACCTTGCGTGATTTCATCGGTGGGGATGGGCAGCCGGGCTACTTCCAGCAGGAACTGTTCGTCTACGGGCGGGGCGGGATGCCGTGCAAACTGTGTGGCACGACCTTGCGCGAGGTGAAGCTCGGCCAGCGGGCAAGCGTGTTCTGCCCACGCTGCCAGCGCTGAACCACTGTGGGATGTAAGCGCGCCCTGTAGGAGCAGCCTTGCGCTGCGAAGAGGCCGGTGAACGCAGCGAAGTTTTGCAGCGTTTTCACCGGCCTCTTCGCAGCGCAAGGCTGCTCCTACAGGGGAGCGTGCATTTCCTGAGGTCAGCGCTTATCAGGCCTTGCCAGTAATCAGGCGGTACTTGGCCATCAGCTGCTCTTCGGTCTCTGGGTGCGCTTCATCCAGGGGGATGCAGTCGACCGGGCAGACCTGCTGGCACTGGGGCTCGTCGTAATGACCCACGCACTGGGTGCACAGGTTAGGGTCGATCACGTAGATCTCTTCGCCTTGGGAGATGGCCTCGTTCGGGCACTCGGGTTCGCAGACGTCGCAGTTGATGCAATCGTCGGTGATGATCAGGGACATGGGGACTCCGGCCGGGGCTCTCAGCCCGGGCATGTTCAACGCTGTGGGCACAATTGTGCCGCATTCGCGCCCGCAGTGCACGCGGGCGCGATGATCAGGCGTGCAGGCTTACTTCTTGAACCGTTCGGTCAGCGCCTCAGCCACTATGGGGTGGACGAATTTGCTGATATCACCCCCCAATGCCGCGATTTCCCGGACCAACGTCGAGGAAATGAACGAATAACGCTCCGAGGGCGTCAGGAACAGGCTCTCGACATCGGGTGCCAGTTGCCGGTTCATGTTCGCCAGCTGGAACTCGTACTCGAAGTCGGAGACCGCGCGCAGGCCACGCAGGAAGACGTTGGCGCCCTGTTCCTTGGCAAAATGCGCCAACAGGGAAGAGAAGCCGATGACTTCGACATTGGGCAGGTGCTTGGTGACCTCACGGGCCAGCGCAACCCGTTGTTCCAGCGGGAACAGGGGGTTTTTCTTCGGGCTGGCCGCCACTGCGATAATCACGTGGTCGAAGAGCCGCGAGGCGCGCTCGACCAAGTCGCCATGGCCTTTGGTAATGGGGTCGAAAGTACCCGGGTACAACACTCGGTTCATCGCGTCATCCTGGCTGGAGTGCGTTGGGGAGTCGGATGGTAGCGCAGCGATAGCGCCCGGCCAAGTCATGCGGCCGGCTGATGGCACTATAGACAGTGGGTGCATTCGTTGTCATGCGTTGTGTGCCAGGCGGGCGATCAGGGCCTCGGTGAGCTTGGCGCTGATGGCGTACACCGACAATTGCGGGTTGGCGCCGATGCTGGTGGGGAACAGCGAGCCGTCGTGAATCGACAGGTTTTCCAGCTGATGGTGCTGGCCCAGGCTGTTGCACACCGCGTGTCGCGGGTCTTCACCCAGGGCACAGCCGCCCATCACGTGGGCGCTGCCCAGGCGTGTGCGGAACGGCGCCAGTGGCAGGCCGTCGATCATCGTCAGGGCTTCGCCAAGGTTGTTGACGTAGCGGGCATCACTGTGCACCGGCATCACCTGCTCGGCCCCGGCGGCAAACTGGATCTGCGCCATGCTGCGGTAGGCGCGGCGCAAACCGTCGCGCAGGTAGTCATTGACCGGGTAATCCAGCACGGGCGAGCCATCGCCACGCAGCTCGACCGTGCCACCCTGGCTTTCTGGGTGGAAGCCATCGCGCAGCAACGCCAGCATCACGTGGGTATGCGGCAGCTCGGCCATGCGCTGGGCATTTTCGCTGCCATGTCCGCCCAGCAGGGTGCTGGCCAGGGCCGGGTGCAGCGGGGGCACTTCCAGTTTGTAGCCGACCGGGCCGCCGCTGCCGCCCAGCCATTGGAAGTGATCGCTGTAGATGGACTGCGGGGCACCGAAATAGGGGTCGATGCGCGCCTTGAACCGTGCCGCGCTGAAGTTGACCAGGTGCAGGAAGGTGCGTTTGCCCAGGCGGGCGTGTGGGTCGGGAGCGTTGGAGCGCAGCAGCAGGGCTGGGCTGTTGATACCGCCCCCGGCGAGGATGTAGTGGCGGGCGCGCACGCTGATCTGCCGGCCGGTGGGGTTTATCCCTTGGGCATCCAGGGCTGTGCACTGCAACTGGGTAATGCGCTCGCCGTTGTGCTCGAAGCGCTCGGCACGCGCAAGATAGAGCAGCTCGCCGCGCTGGTCGAGGGTGGCTGGAATAGTCGTCACCAGCATCGATTGCTTGGCGTTGACCGGGCAGCCCATGCCGCAATAGCCAAGGTTCCAGCAACCCCGCACGTTGCGCGGGATTACCGCCCAGCGATAGCCGAGTTGTTCGCAGCCACGGCGCAGGACCTCGTTGTTGGCGTTGGGTGGCAAGGCCCAAGGGCTGATGCCCAGCTGCTGTTCGATGCGCTCGAACCAGGGGCCTAGCGCCTCGTTGTCCAAGCCATTGACCTGGTGCTCCCGGGCCCAATGGGCCAGGGTCTGTGGCGGCGTGCGAAAGCTCGAGGTCCAATTCACCAGCGTGGTGCCGCCCACGGCGCGGCCCTGCAGAATGGTGATGGCGCCGTCCTTGCTCATGCGGCCGAGGCCTTCCTGGTAGAGGCTGGCGTAGGCCTCGCTCTCCAGCAGGTGGAAGTCGCTGCTGGTCTTCAGGGGGCCTTCTTCGATTAGCAGCACCTTGAACCCCGCGGCGCTGAGCAACTGCGCGCTGGTGGCGCCGCCAGCGCCGCTGCCGATTACGGCGACATCGGCCTGCAGGGCCAGGTCATGCGTCAGGCGCGAGCCGTCGTGGGTGATCCAGCCGCGTTCGAGGCCTTGGCGAAACGGGTCGATTACAGGCATTGGCAAGGCTCTTGTGGTCGTCAGATCTTCGGTGGCCCTGGGTAGCCGCAGGCAGCCCAGGCTTCCGGCCGTTCATACCAGGCCATCTGCAGCAATTGCAGCAACGAGGCGTGGCCCATGCGCAGCAGGTTCAGCGAACTGTCCTGCCAGCGTTGCAGAAACGCGTTGATCTGCTCGCTGCTGGCCTGCTGCCAGGCGCCCCACACGCCAGTCAGCGGGCCACGGGTCAGCGGCAGGCTGAGCACGTCGAACAGTTGCCGGGTGAGCTTGAGCATTTCTGGCGACAGCGCCGCCAGTTTGTGATCGAGGCTGTGCAGCACCAGCGCCTCGACGGCTTGGGTGCCGGCCAGTACCACCGGGATCAGCGCGCTCAACAGGGGCAGGTCGTCATCACGCAGCACGTTGTAACCGGGCGCGGCCGACTGTGCCGTGCAGCCGACCAGGCTGGTGGTGGCGAGGAAGGCGCTGGCGCCCAGGCTGAAGCGGAGCAAGTCGCGACGCTGCATGGGCTTGGGCTCAGCGAATGAACAGCTTGTAGACCAGGCGCTGCAAGGCCTTGCCATACGGTGGGTAAATCAGGCGTGCAGCGTTCAGGCGCTGTTTGGCCAGCACGGCCTTGGCCTTGCTGAAGGTCAGAAAACCCTCGTGGCCGTGGTAGTGGCCCATGCCGGAAGGCCCGATGCCGCCAAAGGGCAGGTCGTCCTGAGCCACATGCAGCAGGGTGTCGTTCAGGCACACGCCGCCGGAGTGGCTGTGACGCAGCACGTGTTCCTGTTCGCTGCGGTCGTAGCCGAAGTAGTAAAGAGCCAGTGGGCGAGGGCGCTGGTTGATGTAGGCCAATGCCTGGTCGAGGCTGTCGTAGGGCACCAGCGGCAGCAGCGGGCCGAAGATTTCGTCCTGCATCACCTGCATCTCGTCGTTCACGTGCAGCAGCAGGTGAGGGGGCAGGCGTCGGCCCTGGCGCGGCTCGCCTGGGTACAGGTCGAGCACCTGGGCGCCTTGGTCGCGGGCGTCGTCCAGCAGCTGCTGCAGGCGCTGCAACTGCCGCGGGTTGATGATGGCGGTGTAGTCGGGGTTGTCGGCGATACGCGGGAACAGGCGGTGGACGGCGGACTGGTAAGCGTCACTGAAGGCCCCCAGCCGCTCGCGCGGTACCAGCACGTAATCGGGGGCCACGCAGGTTTGGCCGGCGTTCAGGGTTTTGCCGAAGGCGATGCGCTCGGCCGCGCTGTCCAGGGGCACGCTGGCCGAGACGATGGCCGGGGATTTGCCGCCCAGCTCCAGGGTGACCGGGGTCAGGTTGTGCGCCGCGGCCAGCATCACCTGGCGGCCGACGCTGGTTGCACCAGTGAACAGCAGGTGATCGAACGGCAGGCGGGCAAAGGCCTGGGCAACCTCGACCTCACCCAACACCACGCTGACCAGGTCTTCGGGGAACACGCGCGCCAGCAACTGCTGGAGGGCCAGGGCGCTGGCGGGCGTTGCTTCGCTGAGCTTGAGCATGACCCGGTTGCCGGCGGCCAGGGCACAGGTCAGCGGGCCAATGGCGAGAAACAGCGGGTAGTTCCACGGCACGATGATGCCGACCACGCCCAGCGGTTGATAGCGCACCTGCGCGCTGGCGGGCTGGAAGGCCAGGCCGACGCGGCGCCTGCTGGCGCGCATCCAGCGTCGCAGGTGCTTTTCGGCGTGGCGCAGGCCCTGGACCGAGGGCAGCAATTCAGCCAGCAAGGTTTCATCGGCGCTGCGCCCGTCAAAGTCTTGATCGATGGCTTCGATCAGCTGCGTTTGCTCGGCCAGCAGTGCCTCGCGCAGGCTCCTCAGCCATTGCCGGCGCTGGGCTGCCGGGGGTGCGGGGTTACCCGCAAAGGCCAGGCGTTGGGCGGCGAACCTCGCCGTCAGGTCGAGGTCGGAATGCACAGGAGGCACGTCAACGGGCGAGGACATATCGGCTCGACTCTGGGCAGGAAATCCCTAGAGCCTATACTCTAATCCGAACGATCGTGCGAATTTTTCGTTGGCGTCGAGCGGTGTATTCCACACCGGATACGCCTTAAGATGGCCCTTTGATCAAGGCCCGCAGACTGGGAGCTGAGCATGGCCCCGCGCATGAAGACCCGAGAGCGCATCGTGCAGAACAGCCTGGAGCTGTTCAACCAGCAGGGCGAACGTAGCGTCAGTACCAACCACATTGCCGCGCACATGGAAATTTCGCCCGGCAACCTGTATTACCACTTCCCCAACAAGCAGGCGATCATCGCCCTGTTGTTCAGCCAGTACGAAGAGCTGGTGGACAGCTTTTTGCGCCCGCCTCAAGGGCGCTGCGCCACCGTGGAAGACAAACGTTTCTACCTCAAGGCCCTGCTCGCGGCGATGTGGAACTACCGCTTCCTGCACCGCGACCTGGAGCACTTGCTGGACAGCGACCCCGAGCTGGCCGCCCGTTACCGGCGGTTTTCCGAACGCTGCCTGCGTCAGGGCCAGGCGATCTACCGTGGCTTCGTCGACGCCGGGATCCTGGCCATGGCGCCGGCGCAGATCGAGTCGCTGACCATCAACGCCTGGATCGTCCTGACCTCGTGGGTGCGCTTTCTCAGCACCACGCGCGAGCATTCCGCGCACCTGGGTGAAGAAGCCTTCAAGCGGGGCGTCTATCAGGTGTTGGTGCTGGAGCTCGGCTTTGTCACCGCCGATGCCCGCAGCGCCGTGGACGCGCTGTGCCAGGAATTCCACGTACCCTTCAACCAGGCCTTGGAACTGTAAACCAGGGCCCGAGTGCTATCGATCAGGAGATTGTCATGCCCCTTGCGCAATTGATCACCCCGGAAGCGTTGGCCGAGCGTCTGGGCTCGCCCGATTTGGTGATCCTCGACTGCCGCTTTGCCCTCGAGGATGTGGATTATGGCCAACGCAGCTATGCCGAGGGGCATATTGCCGGGGCGCACTTCGCTGACCTGGAGCGCGACCTCAGTGGCCCGATAAGCAAGGGGCGTACGGGGCGCCACCCGTTGCCCGATGCGGCGCGGCTGGTCGAGCGTCTGCGTGAGTGGGGCGTGGACAATGACAGCGAGGTGGTGCTGTACGACGACGGCCCGGGTGCGTTTGCTGCTCGTGCCTGGTGGTTGCTGGCCTGGTTGGGCAAGCGCAGCGGCGTGTCGATTCTCGATGGCGGGCTCAAGGCATGGCATGCGGCGCACCTGCCACTGAGCCTGGACCCACCGCTCAAGCGCGAAGGGACCTTCAAGGGCGAACCGGACAGCAAGCTGCTGATCGATGCCGCGCACCTGGCCAAGCACCTGGGCGATGCCGAGCTGACGCTGATCGACGCCCGCGCGCTGCCGCGCTTCCGGGGTGAAGTCGAGCCGATCGACCCGATCGCCGGGCACATCCCTGGCGCGCAGTGCGCGGCGTTCACCGACAACCTGGGGGCCGACGGGCGTTTCCTGCCGGCCGAAGCGCTCAAGCAACGGTTCGCAGAAAAACTGGCCGGACGCTCGCCGGAGCACCTGGTGGCCTACTGCGGGTCGGGCGTGACCGCTTGCCACAACCTGTTTGCCTTGGCACTGGCGGGCTATCCGCTGGGGCGGCTGTATGCGGGGTCGTGGAGCGAATGGATCAACAACCCGGCGCACGGGGTGGCTACCGGGGATTGACCCGGGCCGCCGCTAAGCGCCTTCTACCAGCCACTGCGGAATCCGCCGCTCCAGGTAATACCCCGGGTTGCGCAGGCTGCCATCGACAAAGCCCACATGGCCGCCGCGGTTGTGCAGTTCAAAGTGCGTCTGCGGCGCCAGTTCGCTGGCCAGGGGCAAGCTGTGACTGGAGACGAACGGGTCGTCGCTGGCGTGGATGATCAGGGTTGGGGTGCGATTCTCACCCAGGAAGAAGCGGCTCGATGAGCGCCGGTAGTAGTCGTGTGCATCGTTGAACCCGTTCAGCGGCGCGGTGACCTTGCCGTCGAAGTCCCAGAAGGTACGCAGGTTGGTCAGCGGCCCCAGCCGTTGCAGCGCCGCCAGCCGCTCATGCTGGCCCTTCTCATGAAAATGCCGCTGCTTCAGTTGCACATAGGCCAGCATCTCGCGCATGAAGTGCGCCTGGTAGACCTTCGAAAAGCCTTGGCCGATGCGGTCGGCACACTGGTCCAGACGAAACGGCACCGAGACCGCAACCGCCGCTTCCAGCTGGCTGGCCGGTCCGCTTTCGCCCAGGTACTTGAGCAACACATTGCCACCCAACGAATAACCCACCGCGTAAAGCGGCGCCAATGGGCGCTGGGCGCGCAGGTGGGCGACGATTTCTGCCAGGTCTTCGCTGGCGCCGGAGTGGTAGCTGCGCGGCAGCAGGTTCGGCTCGCCCGAGCAACCTCGCCAGTTCACCGCCACACTGGCCCAGCCGCGGCCCTGCAGGGCTTGCTGCAAGCCTTTGACATAGGGCGAGTGGGAGGAACCGGTAAGGCCATGCAGGACCAGCACCAACGGTGCATCCGGTTGGTGCGGGCCGTGCCAGTCGAGGTCGATGAAATCGCCATCGGCCAGCCACAGCCGCTCGCGGTCGCGTTGCAGTTCGGGCAGCTTGCGCCAGAGCGGCCCCCACAGGGTTTGCAGATGGGGGTTGGACAGGCCGACGGCCGGGCGGAACGTGGCAGTGAAACTGGGCATGCTGGGCAACTCGTGATGTGCCTGCCTAGAGTGCCATGAAACGCTGCCGCTGTACCTGCGCTATTGGTCGGAGGCCGGTAGCGGTTGCTGATCGGCAGCCGGGCCGACACTGACCAGCACTTTGCGCGTCAGGTCGAATCGGCGCTGCATGACTTCACGAATCGCCCCTGGGGTCAGGGCGGCCATGCGCTCGACGTACAGGTTCAGATGATCGGCAGGCAGGCGTTGTTGGGTCGCTTTCATGAGCCGCGCTGCCAGGCGCTTGTTCTGGGCAACGTCGCGCAGCAGCTGCCCTGCGAGCCGCTGGCGGGCCAGTTGCAGCTCGGCTTCTGTGGGCCCGTTCTGGATAAAGTCACGCAGCACAGTGTCTACCAGGTTCTGTGAGCCGTTTACATGTTCCGGGGCAATTTCCCATTCGATCGCGAACAGGCCTCCTGCACGCATGGGAACCCAATGGCTGCGAATGTCGTAGGTCAGCCCTCGACGTTGGCGTAACGCTTTCATCAGGCGGGAATCTGTACCCACCCCCAGTACTTCGCAGGCCAACACCAGCGCCAGGCTCTCGGGCTCGTTGGCCGGTACGTTCATCGGTAGCGCCATTAGGACTGTAGTGCTCGCTCCGGCCTGTTCGATGTCGATCGTTGCGCCGCGGGTGTCAGGCGTGGCTGGCAGCTCGGCGGCAGCCCAGTCTTGAGGCAATGCCTGGCTGAGGCGCTGTGCAATGTCCTGTGCCTCTATCCGGGAAAGGTCCCCGACAATGACCATGTCCAGATTGGTGGCGCAATAGGCGCGTCTGTGAAACGCTTTCAGGTGTTCCGGCGTGACGGCTGCAAGCCCTTGTGCAGTACCGCCCCGAAGGCTGCTGTAGGGATGACCGCTGAACAGGTGGCGATACGCTTCGTTGCGTGCTCTGAGCACTGGTTGCCTGGCCTGGTATGTGTCATGCAGCGCTAGCTGGCGTTTGACCTTGTCCAGCGCGGGTGCGGGAAAGGCTGGCTGTGCAACGAGGCTGGTGAACAGCTCGATGGCGGATTCGAGCAGGGCGCTGTTGCTCAAGCTGCGCAGGCTCAGGGTCGTGTACTCGAGGCGTATCTCTTTTTCGACGATAGCCCCGAGCTGTTCGATACGCCTGGCATGCTCGACGGCGTCCAAATGCTGGCTGCCTTCGTCGAGCATGTACAGCGTCAGCGCCGCCAGGCTGGGTTGGTCAGCCTGAGCAGTGCCTGCCTTGAAGCGCAGCACCACATCGACGATCGGCAAACCGCGTGCTTCAACGAAGGTCACTGCTGTGCCAGCGTCGGTTCTCCAGGTGTATGCCTGGGTCTGGATGGATTCGAAACGCTGCAGGTCTAGCCCTTGCGCGCTGAGCAGGCCGCCGTAAATGCCAGGTGTCGCCAGGGGTGCCAGTATCCGGTCATTCATCGGTGCTCTCCTTGCTGTGCATGAGGGTGATCGCGGCACGAGGCTCTGTCAGGTAGTCGACTGCAGCTTGGTGTATCTGCTCGGCCGTCACTGCTTCGAGGGTTGCTCTCTCATCGTCCAGCGCGCCGGGGGCCAGCCCACAGACCGCCTGCATGCCGATGACATGTGCCTGCTCCGCGATGTCGTCTTGGGCAAACACTTGCCTGGCCAGCCAGCGTGCCTTGGCTCGCTGTAGGTCTTGAATGCTGGGCAATCGCTGGCGAAAGTCAGCGATCTCGGCCATCAGCCTGTCGGCGGCCGCCTCGGGCGTGACGTGCGCGCTGCAGTAGGCATAAAAGGTCAGCAGGCTGTCACCGCGTCGGTACGGCTCGTACGTCGACTTCAGCCCTTGCAGGACCTGTTCGGTTATCAGCAGGCGACTGTGGAGTGTGGCGGCCTGGCCTTCGCTCAGGAGATCGGGCAGCAGTTGTAAAGCAAGGGCTTGCGTGCGGTTCTTGGCCGTACGTTGACTGGGCAGATTGAAGCTGAGGATCACCCCAGGTCTCAGGCCTTGCAGGTGCAATGTTTGCGAGCGTCGAGCCAGCTCCGAAACTGCGACGGGTGTTTGTTCGGGCGGCAGACGGTGGGCGGGGATCGCAGCGAAATGCCTTGCTACCAGTGTCTGCAGTTTTTGCAGATCAATGGCGCCGGCGACTGACAGGGTGGCGTTGTTTGGGTGATACCAGGTTTGATACCAGGTGCGGGCCGCGGCTGGGGTCATGAGGGCGAGGTCGGTCTTGTAGCCGATCACCGGTGTTGCATAGCGGCTGTTGCCATGGGCCAGCAATTGGTGATGTTCCAATGCGAGCGCCAAGGGATTGTTGTCGACATCGGCACGCCGCTCGGCCATGACCACGGCAAGCTCGCGGGCGAAAGGCGCATCGCTGAGTGTCGCAGTGGCCATGGTGTCGGCCATGGCTTCCAGCGCGATCTCCAGCCGGCTGACGGGCAAGGTCAATGGAAAGACCGTGGCCTCCTGCAGCGTGAACGCATTCGGGTCACCGCCGAGGCGGGTCATCAAGGTCGAATATTGCCCACTGGGCAGTTTGCTGCTGCCCTCGAACAGCAGGTGTTCCAAGGCATGTGATAGGCCGGTATGGCCGTCAGGCTCGTAGCTTGAACCTACGTGGTACCACAGCTGCACGCTGACCAGCGGGGCGCGACGGTCTTCGCGCAGGTAGACGCGCAGGCCATTGGCAAGTGAGAAGAACTGTACCGAAGGTGCCGGCTTTGGGTGTTCCGTCATGGCTGAAGTGCTCCTGCTATTAACGAAGGAGCAGCTTCAGCCATGGGGCCGGTGGCGGTGGGGTAGCTATATACGTCAACGCAGGACGCTGACTATGTACGCCCGCCAGGTGTCAGACCGTCAGCCCCGCTGCCAGAGCGCGTAATGCACCTGACCGGTCTTTTTCTCCCGGTGCAGGCGCCAGTTGCCCGGCAGTTGCAAGGCCGAGGGTGCGGTCTCGCTCTCGGTGTAGATCCACGCCTGTTCCCGCAGCCACTGGTTCTGTTCCAGCAGGTTGCAGGTGTTGGCCAGCAGGTCCTGGTGGAACGGTGGGTCGAGGAACACCACGTCGAACTGCTGCTTGGCCGGGTTCTGCAGGTAGCGCAGCGCGTCGGTTTGCAGAATTTGCCCGCGAGGGCAGCGCAGCAGCTCGAGGTTGTCTTTGAGGTTGCTGATGGCGGCGGGGTTGCTGTCCAGTGCCACGGCGTCTTCGGCACCGCGCGACAAGGCTTCCAGCACCAGCGCGCCGCTGCCGGTGAACGCGTCCAGCACGCGGGCGCCTTCGATGTAGGGCGCGAGCCAGTTGAACACGGTTTCGCGTACGCGATCAGGCGTTGGCCGCAGGCCGTCGCCTTCAGGCACCGCCAGGCGGCGGCTGCGCCACTCGCCGGCGATGATGCGCAGGTGGCCCTGGCCCTTGCTGTGGCCCGGTTGAGGGCGGGCGGGAGGGGTGGATCTTGGCATTAGTGCTCCGGTACGCCGAGCGGTTGCTCGGAAGGCTTGTCAGTGGGGGCTGGCAGCGGTTTTTGCGGCACCTTGGGGCCCGCGGTGACGATCACCAGTTTATCGGCTGACAGGTGTTTGTTCATGGCTGCCTTGACCTGCTCGACGGTGAGCGCCTGGGACTGCTGCATGAAGTCCTCCAGCCAGGTCAGCGGCAAGTTGTAGAAGCCAATGGCCCCCAGTTGGCCGACGATACTGGCGTTGCTGGCATTGGACAGCGGGAAGCTGCCGGCCAGCTCGCGCTTGGCATCGTCCAGCTCTTGCTGGGTCGGGCCGCTCTTGAGGTAATCGGCCAGGATGTCCTGGACCAGCTTGAGGGTGCCTTCGCTGAGTTCGGCGCGGGTTTGCAGGTTGATCATGAACGGACCACGTACCTGCATCGGGCTGAACACCGAGTAGACGCCGTAAGTGAGCCCGCGTTTTTCACGCACTTCGCTCATCAGGCGGGTGCCGAACGCACCACCGCCGAGGATCTGGTTGCCCAGCGACAGGGCCGGCCAGTCCGGGTCCTGGCGGTCGATACCCAGCTCGGCCAGCATCAGGTGGGTCTGCTTGGACGGGAAGTCGATGTGGGTAAGGCCCGCCTTGGGGTCGGCCGGTTGGGCCGGTGCAGCCAGCGCCGGGCCTTTCGGCAGTCCGGCGGATACCTGGGCGGCAATGGCTTCGGCTTCGGCGCGGCTGAGGTCGCCGACCAGGGCGATAACCGCGTTGCCGGCCGAGTAGGCCTTGGCGTGGAAGGCGCGCAACTGTGCCAGGGTGATGCCGTTGATGCTCTCGGCGCTGCCGTCGCTCGGGTGGGCGTACGGGTGGTCGCCGTACAGCTTGCCGAACAGGGCCTTGCCCGCGAGCTTGCCGGGGTTCTGCTTGTCGTATTCGAAGCCGGCCAGCATCTGGTTCTTGATGCGCTTGAGGGCGTCCTCGGGGAAGGTCGGCTTGCCTGCCACTTCAGCGAACAGCTTGAGCGCCGGTTCGCGCTTGTCCTTGGTGCTCAGGCTGCGCAGCGATGCCACGGCCATGTCGCGGTACGAGCCGTTGCCGAAGTCTGCGCCCAGGCCCTCGAAGCCTTCGGCAATGGCGGTCACGTCCTTGCCGGCCACGCCCTCGTTGAGCATGGCGTTGGTCAAGGCGGCCAGGCCTGGCGTGCCGCCGTCCTGGCTGCTACCGGCGGCGAAGGTGACGCGCAGGTCGAACATCGGCAGTTCGCGGGCTTCGACGAACAGTACCCGGGCGCCTTCGGCGGTGTTCCAGTGCTGGATGTTCAGCTGACGTCGGCTGGGGGCCTTGCCGTCCAGCTCGGCCAGCGACTGCAGGGTATTGGCCGGGCGGGCCGCGGTGCTGTCAGCCTTGGCCGCGTTGTCGGCCAGGGCCGGGGCCGTCAATACCGCCGCCAGCGCCAGGGCGCGGATGCCCGTGGCCAGCAGGGTGTGGCGTGGTGCGCTGCGATCACTCATGAGCGGACTCCTCGGGCAATACATGGGCAACGCTCAGGCGTTCGCGGGTGAAATAGGTGCGCGCAGCGTTCTGGATGTCTTGCGGGGTCACGCGCTTGAGCTCGTCCAGTTCGCTGTCGATCAGCTTCCAGGACAGGCCCACGGTCTCCAGCTGGCCGATGGTGGTGGCCTGGCTGCTGATGGAGTCGCGGTCGTAAACCAGGCCGGCGATCACCTGAGCGCGCACGCGTTCGAGTTCTTCGGCGCTGGGTGGCGTGGTCTTGAGTTCTTCCAGCAATTGCCAGATGCCCTTTTCCACGTCTTCCATGGTTTTTTGCTTCTGCACGTTCGGCGTGGCCGAGATCAGGAACAGGCTGTCGCCACGGGTAAAGGCGTTGTAGCTGGACGACGCACCGGCCACCAGTTCCTGGCCGCGCTCCAGGCGGGCTGGCATCCGTGCGCTGTAGCCGCCATCGAGCAGGGCCGAGATCAGGCGCAGGGCATGCACCGTGCGCGGGTCCTTGGCGGTCGGCAGGCCAGGTACGTTAAAGCCGTAGATCAGGCTCGGCAACTGGGTGCGCACGTGCAAGGTCAACTGGCGTTGGCCGGGCTCGGCCAGCTCGAGCGGCAGCTTGGCGGGCGGCACTGCACGCTTGGGAATGCCGGCGAAGTACTTTTGCGCCAGGCCCTTGACCTCATCGACGGTGACATCGCCGACCACCACCAGGGTGGCATTGTTGGGCGCATACCAGGATTCGTACCAATGGCGCAGCTCTTCGACCTTCATGCGGTCGAGGTCGGCCATCCAGCCAATGGTCGGGGTGTGGTAGCCACTGGCCGGGTAGGCCATCGCGCGGAACAGCTCGAACGCCTTGGCATTGGGCTGATCGTCGGTGCGCAGGCGGCGCTCCTCTTTGATCACTTCTATTTCGCGGCTGAACTCGTCGGCGGGCAGGCGCAGGCTGGCCAGGCGATCGGCCTCCAGCTCAAGGGCCACCGGCAGGCGGTCGCGGGCCAGCACCTGGTAATAGGCCGTGTAGTCGTCGCTGGTGAAGGCGTTCTCTTCCGCACCCAGGTCGCGCAGGATGCGCGAGGCCTCGCCGGGGCCGACTTTGGCGCTACCCTTGAACATCATGTGTTCAAGGGCGTGGGACAGGCCGGTCTGGCCCGGGGTCTCGTAGCTGGAGCCCACCTTGTACCAGATCTGCGAGACCACCACCGGCGCGCGGTGGTCTTCGCGCACGACCACCTTGAGGCCGTTGTCGAGGATGAATTCGTGGGTCGGTTGCACATCGGCGGCGAAGGCCGCGAGCGGCAGGCAGAGCGTGCCGAGCAACAGGCCAGCGGCGCGGCGGGCTAGAGCATTCATACGGTGTTTAACCTGTTCGGCGGCCCGCAGGGTTTAGCGTCGGCGGGCCAGGAGGTGCTAGGATACTGATCCGGTTGCCTGGCGACCATGCCTGTCGCCGTTCTGGCCCACAGGACACTAAGACAAAACGTTGCGCATGAACCAGCCGGCTTCAAGATAGTCTGTTCTGCGTATAGAGAATTCCCGATGCGTCATTGCTGGCGCATCGCTACCCTGAGATAGCCGTCCTCCATGTTTGGTTCCAACGACGACAAAAAAGCGCCGGCCGAGTCTGGCGAAAAGAAAGGCCTGTTCAGCTGGTTTCGCAAGAAGCCGCAGCAACCTGTCGCCGAACAGCCGCAAACCCCCGAGCCACAGGCTGAAGAGCCGGTAGCAGCGCAGCCTGCCGTCGAGCAGCCTGCTGTGGCGCCGGCCGAGCCGGTGGCCGCACAAGCCCCTGTTGCGCCCGAGCTGCCTCAACCTGTGCCGGCCATGGCTGATCCTGAGCCTTCTCAGCCTGCCCAGCCCCCTGTGGCGGCGAGCATGCCCGCGAACGCGCAAGCCAGTGCGCCGCAGGTCGAACCCCAAGCGCCGGTGGTAACTGCCCCCGAAGCCCCGATAATTCGTGCCGTCGAGCCGCCTGTCAGCAATCTGGTATTGCCAGTTGCCGAAGAGCCTGTGGCCCTCGTGCCGGACCTTGAGCCCACGGCCCCGCCTGCCATTCCTGAGCGACCAGCGGTCGAGCCCGCCGCGCCGGTGGCAGCCGCACCCCAGCCAGCGCCGGTGGTTGCCGAGCCCGCCCCGGTCGTGGCGCCTGCTCCAGCTCCAGCTCCAGCTCCAGCTCCAGCTCCAGCTCCAGCTGCAGCTGCAGAAGCTCCAGCCCCGACCCCGGTCGAACCCGAGCCCGTTGCCGCGCCGGTCGCCACTGAACAGTCCAAACCCGGCTTCTTCGCCCGCCTCAAGCAGGGCCTGTCCAAGACCAGCGCCAGTATCGGCGAAGGCATGGCCAGCCTGTTCCTGGGCAAAAAAGTCATCGATGACGACCTGCTCGACGAGATCGAGACCCGCCTGCTGACCGCCGACGTTGGCGTGGAAGCGACTTCGGCCATCGTCCAGAACCTGACCCAGAAGGTCGCCCGCAAGCAGTTGGCCGATGCCGATGCGCTGTACAAGTCGCTGCAGGAAGAACTGGCCGCGCTGCTGCGTCCGGTCGAGCAGCCGTTGAAGATCCAGGCGCAAAACAAGCCCTACGTGATCCTGGTGGTCGGCGTGAACGGCGCCGGCAAGACCACCACCATTGGCAAGCTGGCCAAGAAGCTGCAGCTGGAAGGCAAGAAGGTCATGCTGGCTGCGGGCGACACCTTCCGCGCCGCGGCGGTCGAGCAGTTGCAGGTTTGGGGTGAGCGTAACCAGATCCCGGTAATCGCCCAGCACACCGGTGCCGACTCGGCCTCGGTGATCTTCGACGCCGTGCAGGCCGCCAAGGCCCGTGGCGTTGATGTGCTGATCGCTGATACCGCCGGCCGTCTGCACACCAAAGACAACCTGATGGAAGAGCTGAAGAAGGTGCGCCGAGTGATCGGCAAGCTCGACGCCGAAGCGCCTCACGAGGTGCTGCTGGTGCTCGACGCCGGCACCGGCCAGAACGCCATCAGCCAGGCCAAGTACTTCAACCAGAGCGTCGAACTGACCGGCCTGGCCTTGACCAAGCTGGACGGCACCGCCAAAGGCGGCGTCATCTTCGCCCTGGCCAAGCAGTTCAGCATTCCGATCCGTTTCATTGGTGTGGGTGAAGGTATCGACGACCTGCGCACCTTCGAAGCCGAGCCGTTCGTCAAAGCGCTGTTCGCCGAGCGAGAGCATCCATGATCCGATTCGAACAGGTTGCCAAGCGCTATCCCAATGGCCATGTAGGCTTGCATGAGCTGAGTTTCCGGGCGCGCCGGGGCGAATTCCTGTTCGTCACCGGGCACTCGGGTGCCGGTAAGAGCACCCTGCTGCGCCTGCTGCTGGCCATGGAGCGCCCGACCAGCGGCAAGCTGCTGCTGGCAGGGCAGGACCTGGGCCAGATCAGCAATGCGCAGATCCCGTTCCTGCGCCGGCAGATCGGTGTGGTGTTCCAGAACCACCAGCTGCTGTTCGACCGCACGGTGTTCAACAACATCGCCTTGCCGCTGCAGATCCTCGGCCTGTCCAAGGCCGAGATCACCAAACGCGTCGACTCGGCCTTGGAGCGTGTTTCGCTGGCCGACAAAGGCGAACTGTTTCCGGCCGATTTGTCCACGGGGCAGCAACAACGGGTCGGTATCGCACGTGCCATCGTCCATCAGCCAGCCCTGTTGCTGGCCGACGAACCCACCGGCAACCTTGACCCGCGCCTGGCCGCAGAGATCATGGGCGTGTTCGAAGACATCAACCGCCTGGGCACCACGGTATTGATCGCCAGCCACGACCTGGCATTGATCGCGCGCATGCGGCATCGCATGCTGACCCTGCAGCGCGGCCGTTTGATCGGCGATGGGGAGGCCGGGCAATGAGTACTACACGTACGCCGAAGGTTTCCGAACGGGTTGCGCCGAAACCCGCCGACCCGCAACCGGCGAAGAAAAAGCGCGACGACGATGACGGCCCAGATTTCCGCACACTGTTGCACGCCTGGCTGGAAAGCCATCGCGCGAGCATGGCCGACAGCTTGCGTCGCCTCGGCAAGCAGCCGATCGGCAGCTTCTTCACCTGCCTGGTAATGGCAGTGGCGTTGAGCATGCCCATGGGCCTGTCGTTGCTGCTGAAGAACGTCGAGAAGCTCGGCGGCTCCTGGCAGCGCGCCGCGCAGATTTCGCTGTACCTCAAGCTCGACGCTGGCAGCAAGGAAGGTGAAGCGCTGCGCGACGAGATCAAGCACATGCCTGGGGTGGCCGACGCGCTGTATGTCAGCCGCGATCAAGCGCTGGAAGAGTTCCAGCAGCAGTCCGGCCTGGGTGAGGCGTTGCGCGAGCTCCCCGAGAACCCGCTGCCTGGCGTGGTGGTGGTGACCCCGACCGAGGTCGACAAGCCAGCACTTGAAGCCTTGCGTCAGCGCCTGTCGGAGCTGCCAAAGGTCGAAGTGGCACAGCTGGACCTGGTCTGGGTCGAGCGCCTTGCGGCAATCTTGAAGCTGGGCGATCGCTTTGTCTTCGGCCTGGCCGTCATGCTGATTTCTGCGCTGCTGTTAGTAATCGGTAACACAATTCGTCTACATATTGAAAACCGCCGTACCGAGATTGAAGTGATCAAGCTGGTCGGCGGCACCGATAGCTATGTACGCCGGCCATTCCTGTACATGGGCGCCTTGTATGGCCTGGGCGCGGGGCTGTTGGCCTGGGGCATCCTGGCATTCGGCCTGAACTGGCTGAACCAGGCGGTCGTCGGGCTCTCCGGGCTGTATGGCAGTGACTTCGCCCTGGGTGGGGTGCCGGCGTCCGATGGTCTGTCGCTCTTGATCGGAGCGGTACTGTTGGGGTATATCGGTGCATGGATCGCGGTCGCTCGCCATTTGAACGAGCTGGCGCCACGATAGTTTTTCCCGTGCCAGCATTGACTTTATTACCGTTTTGGGAACTTGTTTACCGGTTTCCGGTCAATGTTGGCAGTGCCCACAAGGCGCGAGTCTAGTAAGTCGGAGGTTCTTGAATGACCACATCGTTGCAACCTGCCTATGCCCTGGTGCCCGGTGCAAACCTGGAAGCCTATGTGCACACGGTCAACAGCATCCCGCTGCTGACGGTCGAGCAGGAGCGTGATCTGGCCGAGCGTCTCTACTACGAGCAGGATCTTGAGGCCGCTCGGCAAATGGTGATGGCCCACCTGCGTTTCGTCGTACATATCGCCCGTAGCTATGCAGGCTACGGCCTGGCCCAGGCTGACCTGATCCAGGAAGGCAACGTCGGCCTGATGAAGGCCGTCAAACGCTTCAACCCAGAGATGGGCGTGCGCCTGGTGTCCTTTGCCGTGCACTGGATCAAGGCCGAAATCCACGAATTCATCCTGCGCAACTGGCGCATCGTCAAGGTGGCGACCACCAAGGCCCAGCGCAAACTGTTCTTCAATCTGCGCAGCCAGAAGAAGCGTCTGGCCTGGCTGAACAACGATGAAGTTCATCGTGTGGCAGAGAGCCTGGGCGTCGAACCGCGCGAAGTGCGCGAGATGGAAAGCCGCCTGAGTGGTCAGGACATGGCCTTTGACCCAGCGGCGGAAGCCGATGATGACAGCGCGTTCCAGTCGCCTGCGCATTACCTGGAAGACCACCGCTACGACCCGGCCGTACAGCTTGAGGATGCCGACTGGAGCGACAACTCCACCAGCAACCTGCATGAGGCACTGCAAGGCCTGGACGAGCGCAGCCGTGACATTCTCTACCAACGCTGGTTGGCGGAAGAGAAGGCGACGTTGCATGAGTTGGCGGACAAGTACAGCGTGTCGGCTGAGCGTATTCGTCAGCTGGAAAAGAATGCGATGAACAAGGTCAAGGCGTTGATCACGGTGTGATTCACGCTTGGCTGTATCAAAAAGCCGCTGGCCTGAAGAGGGTTGGCGGCTTTTTTGTTTGTGTTGGCTTTACGGGCCCTTTCGCAGCACAAGGCTGCTCCTACAGGTATAGCGCCGGACCTGTAGGCGCAGCCTTGTGCTGCGAAAGGGCCCGTAAAGCCCGTCGATGATTCAAAGCCTGCGCGAAGCATCCAGCTGCATCAGGTAGCTAGGCCCACCCAACTGGCTCATCTGCCGCCGAATCCACCCGGCCCGACTGGCCACATAGGCGCTGGGCCGGCTGGCGCTCCACTTGATCGGGCTGGGCAATACCGCAGCCAGTTGCGCGGCCTGTTGCCGATTGAGCCGGCTGGCGTCGACCCCGAAGTGGTAGCGCGCCGCCGCCTGGGCGCCAAATACGCCATTGCCCCATTCAGCGCTGTTCAGGTAGACCTCGAGGATGCGCTCCTTCGACCAGAACAGCTCGATCAGCGCTGTGAACCAGGCCTCCAGGCCCTTGCGGAACCAACTGCGGCCCGACCACAGGAACAGGTTCTTGGCCACCTGCTGGGTCAGCGTGCTGGCCCCGCGAATGTTGCCGCCGCGTTCGTTGTAGGCCAGCGCTGCCTGAATGGCCGGGATGTCAAAACCCCAATGGGTGGCGAACTTCTGGTCTTCACCGGCAATGACCGCGACCTTGAGCTCATCGGAGATGTTCTCCCACGGTTCCCAGTCGCGCTGCAGGTCAATGGGCTCGCCATTCAGCCAGGACTCGACCTTGCGCTCGGCCATCAACGCCGTGCCGGGGGGCGGCACCCAGCGAAACACCAGCACCAATACGATACTGCCGGCAGCGAACCAGAGCAGGGCGCGAGTGAGGCGGCGGATAAGGGATGGCAGCATGTCGATGGCTTGGCCGGGCGGGTGGAACGGGCCATTATACAGACCCGATACAAGGAGTCGTCCCATGCTTCGCAGCTTCCTCATGCTTGCCGCCTTTTTCGGCTTTACCGGTGTGGCCCTGGGCGCTTTCGCCGCGCATGGGCTGAAAAACCGCCTGACGCCAGACTACCTGGCCATCTTCCACACCGGCGTGACCTACCAGCTGGTGCATGCCTTGGCGATTTTCGGTGTCGCCGTGCTGGCAGCGCATTTGCCGGGGCGCCTGGTGGGCTGGGCCGGCGGTCTGTTCGCGCTGGGTATCCTGCTGTTCTCCGGTAGCCTGTACCTGCTGACCCTGACAGGCGTGAGCAAGCTCGGCATCATCACGCCCTTTGGCGGCCTGTGCTTCCTCGCAGGGTGGCTGTGCCTGGGCCTGGCAGCCTGGCGGCTGGGCTGACCGAGTGGTCCACAATCGCGACTAATGGCGTGCACCGGCCTTGGGTAAACGGGGTGTTCGGCGCTAGAATGCGTGCCCCAAAGCACAATGGTGGCCGTGCGCATGCGCATTCAACTGAACGGTGAACCTTACGAACTGCCCGCTGGCGAAAGCGTCGCGGCCCTGCTGACGCGCCTGGACCTCACCGGGCGCCGGGTAGCAGTGGAACTCAACCTGGATATCGTGCCGCGTAGCCAGCACGACAGCACTGCGCTGAACGAAGGCGACCAGGTTGAAGTGGTCCACGCCATCGGCGGCGGCTGATAGCGGCTCGGCGGTTCACACGCAAGCCCAGTAACCTTTTCCCGAGGAACAACGATGAGCAACGTTCGTAGCGACAAGCCCTTTACCCTGGCCGGGCGCACTTTCCAGTCGCGCCTGCTGGTCGGCACCGGCAAATACCGTGACATGGAAGAAACCCGCCTGGCCATCGAGGCCTCGGGTGCCGAGATCGTCACCGTCGCTGTGCGCCGTACCAACATCGGTCAGAACCCGGGCGAGCCGAACCTGCTCGACGTGCTGCCACCCGACCGTTACACCATCTTGCCGAACACTGCGGGCTGCTACGACGCTGTCGAAGCCGTGCGCACTTGCCGCCTGGCCCGTGAACTGCTGGATGGCCACAACCTGGTCAAGCTGGAAGTGCTGGCCGACCAGAAAACCTTGTTCCCCAACGTGATCGAAACCCTCAAGGCCGCCGAAGTGTTGGTCAAGGACGGTTTCGACGTGATGGTCTACACCAGCGACGACCCGATCATCGCCCGTCAGCTGGCCGAAGCGGGCTGTATTGCGGTCATGCCGCTGGCTGGCCTGATCGGTACCGGCCTGGGCATCTGCAACCCCTACAACCTGCAGATCATCCTCGAAGAATCCAAGGTGCCGGTGCTGGTCGATGCCGGCGTGGGTACTGCCTCCGACGCCACCATCGCCATGGAGATGGGCTGCGAGGCAGTGCTGATGAACTCGGCCATCGCCCATGCCCAGCAACCGGTGTTGATGGCTGAAGCCATGAAGCACGCCATCGTGGCCGGTCGCCTGGCCTACCTGGCCGGCCGCATGCCGAAGAAACTCTATGCCAGCGCCTCTTCGCCGCTGGATGGTCTGATCAAGTAAGAGCTCCTGATGACTGAATCGCAAGAAACGCCGATCACCGCCGAAGGCGAAGAGCGCCCACACCGCCGTATCAAGAGCTTCGTGATGCGCGCCGGGCGCATGACCGAAGGTCAGCAACGCGGCCTGGACCAGGGTGGCCCCCTGTTCATCCTGCCCCTGGCCGACAGCCCGGTGGACTACGACCAGGTGTTCGGCCGTTCGGCGCCGCGCACCCTGGAGATCGGTTTCGGCATGGGCCACTCCCTGCTGGAGATGGCCGCTGCCGCGCCTGAACAGGATTTCATCGGTGTCGAAGTGCACCGTCCGGGCGTTGGCGCGCTGCTCAATGGCGTGCTGACCCAAGGGCTGAAGAACCTGCGGGTGTATGACTGCGATGCCATCGAAGTGCTCAACCGCTGCGTGGCCGACAACAGCCTCGACCGTTTGATGCTGTTCTTCCCAGACCCTTGGCACAAGGCGCGCCATCACAAGCGCCGCATCGTGCAGCTGGAATTCGCAGAGCTGGTACGCCGCAAGCTCAAGCCGGGTGGCGTGTTCCACATGGCGACCGACTGGGAACCGTATGCCGAGTACATGCTGGAAGTGATGAGCGCAGCGCCCGGTTACCGTAACCAGGCGGCGGATGGGGCGTATGTGCCACGTCCGCAAGAGCGGCCGATCACCAAGTTCGAGCGCCGTGGTGAGCGCTTGGGGCATGGGGTTTGGGATTTGAAGTTCGAGAAGGTGGATTGATTGGCTGTCTGAGCCAGTCAACCGACAAGCGCTTGCGAAAAAGCAGGCGAAAAAAAACCGCCTTGAGAAGGGCGGTTTTTTATTGAAGCGAAAAGGCTGAGACCCTTTCGTTTCGGGCTTTCACTGAAAGACCCACACGGTCTGAAGATCATAAGCAGCCCCTGGCGATGCGTCAATGTTCCGAAATATGTGGCATCACGTGTGTCGGCGTTGTTAACAGTCTGAACGCGTCAATCGCAGTATCATTGCGTCGCTCACGTATGGGGCGGTTCAGTGATGGGTCGGTCAGAAGAAGAATTCTGCTTTCCGGCCCCTTCGACACGGCTTGAGAACCGTGCCGGTGATTGCTCTCGAAGGGCCATTAGTCCGGCCACTTCACTGAAAGACCTGCACGGGTTTTCGAAGGCATCGAAGTACCGGTTAGATGCTGGAAGATTGGCCCGCCAACACGGAGGCCAAGGCATATGAAGCGTTTGCTTGATGCGCTGAGCCGCGTATGGAAACTCATTCGGATCTTGTTTGTACTCAAGTCCGCGAGGGATTCTGTGGGAGCGGGTTTACCCGCGAAGAATGCGACGCGGTATATGGCACGGGCTTCGCCCGTGTTCGCGGGTAAACCCGCTCCCACAGGGAAAGTGAAATGCTGCAGTCGTGCCTTACCCCCGCCGATCAGCCACCACGCCGATCAACACCAGCACCACCAGCAGCACCGGTGCCAACGCATAATTATTGAACTGGCCCAGCCCCTTCACCACCCACGGCGTGGCATAGATCAGCGCTGCGCCGCTGCCGATCATCACCAGCAGGGCCATGAACGGCACGCGCAGGGCGCCGGCCAGGCTGCCTAGGCGTTGTTCCACCGTGGCTTTGATATCGGTGCCGAACAGCACCAGCAGGCAGCCTACCAAGGCCAGCGAAATCTCCGACAGGTTGCTGCGGCTCCAGCGGGAAGCCGTTGCAAGCAGATCAAGTACCAGGTCCATGGGTCATCCTTAGGTCAAGAAATACTGCAGCAGGTCATTGAGGAACAACTGGCCGCGCGGCGTGGCCACCAATCGATCCGGTTCGACCTGCAAAAGGCCCTTTTGTTCGGCCGCGCGACGGGCCTCGGCCAGTTGCGCCAGCGGCAGGCCGGTGCGCTGGGTGAACAGTTCGGCTTCGACGCCATCGGTCAGGCGCAAGGCGTTCATCAGGAATTCGAAGGGCAGCTCGTCCGCCGGCAGCCGCTTTTCGCCGGCCTTGAACGGTTTGGCCAGGTTCAGGTAGTCCTTGGGCAGGCGGGTTTTCCAGGTGCGCAGGATGCGCCCGTCAGCGAAGGTCAGCTTGCCGTGGGCACCCGCGCCGATGCCGATGAAATCACCGAAGCGCCAGTAGTTGAGGTTGTGCTTGGCAGCACGGCCTGGCTGGGCATAGGCCGACACTTCGTACTGGCGGTAGCCGTGCTCGGCCATCAGGCTTTGGCCGGCCTCCTGGATATCCCACAGGATGTCGTCTTCGGGCAGCTCGGGCGGCTGGTTCCAGAACACCGTGTTCGGCTCTACGGTCAGCTGGTACCACGACAAGTGGGTCGGCCCTAGGGCGATCGCCTGGCGTACGTCACCCAGCGCGTCGTCCAGCGACTGGTCGGGCAAGCCGTGCATCAAGTCCATGTTGAAGTTGTCGAACCCGGCGGCGCGCGCCATGTCGGCGGCACGGATTGCTTCGTCGCCGTTGTGGATGCGCCCGAGCGCCTCCAGCTTGGCGGGCTGGAAGCTCTGCACGCCGATGGACAAGCGATTGATGCCCGTCTGCCGGTACGCCTTGAACTTCTCTTGCTCAAACGTACCGGGGTTGGCCTCCAGGGTGATTTCGATGTCCGGCGCGAACGGGATGCGTTGTTCAACGCCACGCAGCAGCCGCCCAAGGGCGTTGGCACTGAACAAGCTCGGCGTACCGCCACCGAAGAAGATCGAGCTGATCGGGCGGCCTTGTACGGCTGCCAGTTCTTGATCGAGGTCGGTCAGCAGGGCGTCGACATAAGCCTCTTCAGGCAGCTCTGGGCCCGCCGCGTGGGAATTGAAGTCGCAATAAGGGCATTTGCGTACGCACCACGGGATGTGGATGTACAACGCCAAAGGCGGCAGCACGGCGAAACCAGCCGCACCCACCGGGTGCGGTTGGATGGACAACGTTTCGATCATGCCAGGCCCAGGCGTTGACGCAGCAGGACCATGGCGCGGGCGCGGTGGCTGAGCTGGTTCTTGTCGACAGGGGCGAGGTCCGCACTCGAGCAATTGCGCTCTGGCACCCAGAACAGCGGGTCGTAGCCAAAGCCGTGCTCACCGCTGGCCTCAAACATGATGCGCCCGTGCCACAGGCCTTCGCACAGGATCGGCAGCGGGTCGTCGGCGTGACGTACCAGCGCCAGCACGCAGACGAACTGAGCGCCGCGCTCGGCCTCGGGCACGTCTTTCAAGGCGTCCAGCAGCTTGGCGTTGTTTGCCGCGTCACCCTTGCCATCGGCATAGCGAGCAGAATAGATACCCGGCGCGCCGCCGAGGTAGTCCACGGCCAGGCCCGAGTCATCGGCCAGTGCTGGCAGGCCAGAGATGCGCGCGGCATTGCGTGCCTTGAGAATGGCGTTCTCGACGAACGACAGGCCGGTTTCCTCTGGCTCGACCTGGCTGAATTCACCGATCGAGCGCAGCTGTACGGACGCGCCAAGCATGGCCTGGAGTTCCTTGAGTTTGCCGGCATTGTGGCTGGCCAATACGAGTTGCTGGAAATTCATCATTCGCCTGGGAACACTTCCTGGTTGAAGCTGAGAGAGTTACTGATGCCGCCGGTTTCGACATTGATGTCGAAGGTCACGGTTTCTGGCTGTTCGATCTTGAACTGGGCGATGTAGTAAATCGCGCCCGGTTCGGTGATCTGCTTGAAGGACAACGGGCTGCTGCGCCCGGTCAGGTCTTTCACCGTGCCGCTGACGACCGCCATGGCCGGCTTGTTGGCCTTGATCACGGCAATGTTGAGCACGCCCTGGTTCTTGCTGCGCACCAGGCCCGTGGCCGCGGCCACCTCCGGCGTCAGCATGCTTGAGGTGAACGCGCTGTAGTGTACCGTCACGTCGCCAAACACTTCCTTGCGCTCGGGACGGGCGGCATCGGCAGCCAGTACAGGCAGGGCCAGGCACAGGCTGATCAGGAACAGGGCTAGGCGACGCATGGTGCGATTCCTCCGGTGGGCGTCAGACCGCGAGCTGGTGCTCCTGCAGGCCAGGGCTGCTGACGCGATAGATGCCGATCTCACCTAGAAGATTAGGCCATAGCCGGCCGCCCCACCCATTACGGTGCAAGTGGTCGACGGCCAGGCGGTCGAGGACCTTGGCGTGGCGCTCGTGGCACAGCTCTTCAAAGTCGGCGAAGGTGCAGAAGTGGATGTTCGGCGTGTTGTACCAGGTGTACGGCATGAAGTCCGAAACCGGCATGCGGCCTTTGGTCGCCAGGTACCAGCGGCAGCGCCAGTGGCCGAAGTTGGGGAAGGTGATGATGCACTGACGGCCCACGCGCAGCATCTCGTCGAGGATGCGGTCGGGGTACTCCACGGCCTGCAGGGCCTGGGTCATGATCACCACATCGAAACTGTTGCTGGCGAAGTTGCCCAGGCCCTTGTCCAGGTCCTGCTCGATGACGTTGACGCCCTTGGCCACGCACGCGGCGATATTGTCGGCGTCGATCTCCAGGCCGTAACCGGTGACCTGCTTGCGGTCACGCAGCGAGGCCAGCAGTTCGCCACTGCCGCAGCCCAGGTCGAGTACCCGGCTGCCGGCGGGAATCCAGTCGTGGATGATTTCCAGATCGGCTCTCATGCTGTCCTCAGATGGCGATGCGGTTCATGTAGTTCGAGAAACCCTGCATGTAGCGAGGTGTGGGGATCAGGAAGGCATCGTGCCCATAAGGTGAGTCGATCTCCAGGTAACACACGTTCTTGCGCGCGGCCATCAACGCATCGACGATCTCGCGTGAACGGGCAGGCGAGAAGCGCCAGTCGGTGGTGAACGACATGATGCAGTAGTCTGCCGTGACCGAGGCCAGGGTGGCGGCAAGGTCGCCACCGTGGGCTGCGGCCGGGTCGAAGTAGTCCAGGGCCTTGGTCATCAGCAGGTAGGTGTTGGCGTCGAAACGGCCGGAAAACTCCTCGCCCTGATAGCGCAGGTAGCTTTCGACCTGGAATTCGACGCTGTGGAAGTCGTAGTTGAGCTTGTCGCTCTTGAGCTCACGGCCGAATTTTTCACCCATCGAATCATCGGACAGGTAGGTGATATGGCCCACCATGCGTGCCAGCATCAGCCCGCGCTTGGGGATCACGCCCTGGTCCTGGAACGAACCGCCGTGGAACTCCGGGTCGGTGAGGATGGCCTGGCGCGCTACTTCGTTGAAGGCAATGTTCTGTGCCGAGAGCTTGGGCGCCGAGGCGATATCGACGCAGTGCCGCACGCGGTCGGGGTAGGTGATGGTCCATTGCAGCGCCTGCATGCCACCAAGGCTGCCGCCCACGATGGCCGCCCACTGGCCAATGCCCAGGCGGTCAGCCAGGCGTGCCTGGCTGTGCACCCAGTCTTCCACGGTCAGCACCGGGAAGTCGGCGCCATAGGGCTTGCCGGTAGCCGGGTTGACGCTGCTCGGGCCAGTACTGCCATTGCAGCCGCCGAGGTTGTTCAGGCTGACCACGAAGAAACGGTTGGTGTCGATTGGCTTGCCGGGGCCGATGCAGCTGTCCCACCAGCCCGGCTTGCGGTCGGTGGCGGCATGGTAGCCGGCGGCATGGTGGTGGCCGGACAAGGCATGGCAGATCAGCACGGCATTGCTGGCGCTGGCGTTCAGGGTGCCATAGGTCTCGTAGACCAGCTCGTAGCTGGCCAGCGAGCGGCCACAGGCCAGGGCCAGCGGTGCTTCGAACCGGGCTGTTTGCGGTGTAACCAGACCGACGGAATCTTCGGGAAGGACAGTGGACATCGACCCTGCTCACGCTTGACGGAGGCGTAAGTCTAAAGAGCGCTACCCCCTGCGGCAAGCAAAGGCTTGCCGCAGGGGGGCGTCGATGTTCAAGGGCGTTGGATCAGATCATCCGCCACAGTTCTTGAGGCATGCCGGCATAGGCAGCCAGCGGCGGCATGACGAACGACTGGATCACCTGGATCGCCAGGAAGGCGAAGATGGGCGAGATGTCCATGCCGCCCAGGTTAGGCACGAGGCGGCGGAACGGTGCCAGCACCGGTTCGCTGATCTGGTAGGCCAGCTCCGCCGCCGGGTTGTGGCTGTTGGGCGCGACCCAGGAGACGATCACCATGACGATCATCGCCACCCAGAAGATCTTCAGGAACAGCGAGGTGATGCCGATGATGGCCCACATCAGCAGGTGCAGCACGTCACCGAAGGTGCCGTAGGTGACCATCAGCACGAAGCCCATCAGCAGCGCCTGGATGACCACTGCCAGCAGCAGCGACGAGGTGTCCAGGCCGCCAACGCTGGGGATGACGCGGCGGATCGGCTTGAGCAGCGGCTGGGTGGCGCGTACCGCGAACTGGCACAGCGGGTTGTAGAAGTTGGCCTTGACCAGTTGCAGCACGAAGCGCAGCAGGACGATCACCAAGTACAGGCTGACCAGGGTTTGCACCACGAAGATCGCGGCGCCAGACAGTGCATTCATCTAAAGCTCCTTATTTGCCCAGTTGTTCGGCCAGCTCGGCGGAGCGCGTCGCTGCAGCCTGCAGCGCTTGCTCGACGATGGCTTCGAAGCCGCTAGCCTGGAACGACGTGATCGCAGCTTCGGTGGTGCCGGCTGGCGAGGTGACGCGGCGGCGCAGTTCGGCAGCGTCGACATCGCTGGCCACGGCCATGCGCGCCGCGCCCAGCGCGGTCTGCAGGGTCAGCTGGGAGGCGGTTTCGCGAGGCAGGCCGAGCTTTTCGCCTGCGGCGGTCATCGCCTCGATCAGCAGGAAGAAGTACGCCGGCCCGCTGCCGGAGACGGCGGTCACTGCGTCCAGTTGCTGCTCTTGGTCCAGCCACAGGGCAGTGCCCACGGCAGACAGCAGCTGTTCGGCCTGTTGCCGCTGTTCGGCGTTGACTTCCTGGGTGGCGTACAGGCCGCTGACGCCTTGGCGCAGCAGCGCTGGCGTGTTGGGCATGCAGCGCACCACCGGGCGTGGGCCTACCCAGCTCTGCAGGCTGGCGCAGGTGATACCGGCGGCGATGGAAACAATCAGCTGGCCTTCCTGCAGCTGGGCTTGCAGGGCTTGGCAAACGGCCTTCATGACCTGCGGCTTGACCGCCAGCACGATCACGTCGGCGCCAGTGATTGCCTGGGCATTGTCTTCGAAGGTTTCGATGCCGTGCTCGGCCTGGATGCGGGTACGGGTCTCGGCGCCCGGGTCGCTGGCGCGGATCTGCGAAGCCTCCAGGCCCTGGGCACGCAGGCCGCCGATCAGGCTGGCGGCCATGTTGCCGGCGCCGATAAAGGCAATACGTGTCTTGCTCATGTCAGGTCCTTGTGGGAAAGAGTGAGTAAAGCATGGAATCAGACGGGCCCGTAGTCGCGGGCACCGAACAGGGCGGTGCCGATACGCACCCAGGTCGCTCCCTGGGCAATCGCCGCCTCCAGGTCGTGGCTCATGCCCATGGACAAGGTGTCCAGGCCAAGGCCCAGGCGCTGCTGCAAGGTGCGCAGGCTGGCAAAAGCGGCCTCTTGGGCGGCGCGGTCATCGCTGGGCTCCGGGATGGCCATCAACCCGCGCAGGCGCAGATTGGGCAGTTTCGCGACGGCCTCTGCCAGCGCAGGCAGGTCGGCCGGTGCGCAGCCGGACTTGCTGTCTTCGCCACTGACATTCACCTGCAGGCAGATGTTCAGCGGTGCCAGTGCGGCAGGGCGTTGCTCCGAGAGGCGTTGGGCGATCTTCAGGCGGTCCACGGAATGTACCCAGTCGAAATGCTCGGCAATGGCTTTGGTCTTGTTCGACTGAATGGGGCCAATGAAGTGCCAGATCAAGGGCAGGTCGCGCAACGCTTCCTGCTTGGTCAGTGCTTCCTGCAGGTAGTTTTCGCCGACATCGCGCACGCCAGCGGCGTAGATTTCACGGATGGCGCTGGCGGGCTTGGTCTTGCTCACAGCCAGCAACTGGATGTTGGCCGGGTCCCGCCCGGCGGCCTGGGCGGCGCTGGCGATGCGGGCGGCAAGGGCGGATAGGTTGTCTGCTATGGTGGACATGGATCGATGCCGGCGGCGAAAGGGTCTGCGGCATTCTACCTGCTTGATCGCCTTTGGGGAGTCTCATGGATGTGACCGACCTGTTGGCCCGTGCTGTGGATGCGCGGGCTTCGGACCTGCACCTGGCCGCGGGCCAGGTACCGATGCTGCGCCTGGATGGCGAGCTGCAACGCATGGACCTGCCGCCGCTGACGGCAGCGGCGCTGAGTGATGCCATGGCGCCCTTGCTGGGCGATGACGCTTGCCGGCAATGGGCGCAGGAGGATGAGCTGGACCTCGCGTTGGCGCTGCCAGCGTTAGGCCGTTTTCGCCTGAACCTGTTCCGCCAGTTGAATGGGGTTGCGGCGACCTTTCGCCTGATACCCAGACGCATTGCGACACTGGACGAGCTCGACCTTGTGGAAGTGTTTCAAGCTGTTGCGCAGTGTTCCGATGGCCTGATTCTGGTGGGCGGGCCCACCGGCAGTGGCAAGTCCAGCACCTTGGCGGCGCTGCTCGATCAGCTCAACCGCGAGCGGTCACTGCATATCATCACCCTGGAAGACCCTGTGGAAGTTATCCACAGCAGCCAACGGAGCCTTATCAATCAGCGCGAGATGGGTCGCGATTGCCGCGGGTTTGCCCAAGGGTTGCGCAGTGCGCTGCGTCAGGACCCGGATGTGATCATGATCGGCGAGTTGCGCGATCTTGAGACGATTCGCCTGGCATTGCGGGCGGCAGAAACGGGGCACCTGGTGCTGGCAACCGTGCACACGCGCTCGGCTGCAGGCAGCATTGATCGGCTGGTGGAGGTGTTTGCCGCCGAGGAAAAGCCGCTGGTGCGGGCGATGCTGGCCGAGTCGCTGCGCCTGGTGGTGGCGCAAGTGCTGGTCAAGCGCGTGGGCGGCGGGCGGGTAGCGGCGCGGGAGGTGTTGGTGGCTAACACGGCAGTGCGTAACCTGATTCGCGAAGGGCGGATGGCGCAGCTGAGTTCGGTGATGCAGACGGGGGCGGCGGAGGGGATGCGAACGATGGAGGGGGCGATGCAAAGGCTGAAAGTGATGGGATTGATCCAATTACCGTAGCGTCTGTTCCGGCCTCTTCGCGGGCAAGCCCGCTCCCACAGATACACCACAGCCTTTGAATGCTGTGGAGAACCTGTGGGAGCGGGCTTGCCCGCGAAGAGGCCAGTTCAGAATGGCGCGGAATTATCAGCGCTTGGCCAGGGCCAGCTGCTGCTGTTCTTTCGGCAACACCCGCTTGGCCACGACATAGTGCTTCTGCCAGTAAGGCTTGCTGAGGGTGTCGATGCTCACCCGCTTGCCGCGACGGGGGGCATGGATGAAGCGGTCGTTGCCCAGGTAGATGGCAACGTGGTTGACCCGTCGGCTTTTGATGTTGAAGAAGATCAGGTCGCCAGGCTTGAGGTCGCCCTTCGCCACCTTCACACCGTGGCCCTGGGCCATGGCATTGGAGGTGCGTGGCAGGTCGACATCGGCCACATCATTGAAGGCGTATTTCACCAGCCCGCTGCAGTCGAAGCCCTTTTTCGGGCTGCTGCCGCCCCAGACATAGGGCGTACCGAGCACATTCACCGCACGGCTGAGCACATCGCTGCTCTGCTTCGGCGACATGGAGGCAACCGGCAGCCCACGGCTGCTGGCCGCGTTGCTTGGGCGTGCGCGCAGCGTGGTGTGCTTGGCAGGCGCGTGTTTCACCGAGGCATTGGTGGTATAGCCGGTGAAACCATTGGGAAGACGTTGCTCACGATTGGTGGCGTGGGCGGCCAGGGGCAATAATAGACAGAGGGTCAGCCATGTCTTGAGTAAAGGCGGCATAGATGAAGCTCTTTATGAATAGTTATGTGTTAGGCGCGCAACTTTATAACAGCTTTTTGATCAATTTCTGATCCGTTGGTCGATTGGCAGGGTGCCATACGTCGGCCTGCGACGAGAAAGTCACATTTTTTCTTAGAAAATTTTCGGATAACCCACGAGGGCTATGAATGAACAGTTATCAACAGGGTGAGCCGCTTCACGACACCCACAGCAAGGTCATCGGCTACTTGTTGTGGATTTTCGGCTTCACCGGCTCGCACCGTTTCTACTACGGCAAGCCGATCACTGGGACGATCTGGTTCTTTACCCTGGGCCTGCTGGGCATCGGCTGGCTGATCGACCTGTTTCTGATCCCGGCGATGGACAAGGAGGCGGACCTGCGCTTCCGGTCCGGTCGGATCGACTACAACATCGCCTGGATTCTGCTGACCTTCCTGGGCATTTTTGGCCTGCATCGCCTGTACCAGGGCAAGTGGATCACCGCGATCATCTACTTCTTCACGGGCGGCCTGTTCCTGGTCGGCGTGCTGTACGACTTCTGGACCTTGAACAGTCAGATTTCCGAAGCCAACAGCGATCGTCGCTGATTGCAGATCGTGTAGGAGCAGCCTTGTGCTGCGAAGAGGACGGTACAAACACCTAACATCCTTGGTGTTTGCACCGGCCTCTTCGCAGCACAAGGCTGCGCCTACCGAGTTTTACTGGCGGGTCTGGCGCTGTTGCAGCAGCAGGTTGCTGAAGCCTGCGCCGGCAAGCTGTTTCTGCGCCCCGGTCAGTTGTTCGCGGTTGCTGAACGGGCCGACCAGTACGCGGTACCAGGTTTCATCCTTGACCGTCCCCGACTCCACCTTCACCGACTGGCCGAGCAGGATGATCTGCGCGCGGACCTTGTCGGCATCCGCTTGCTTGCGGAACGAGCCGGCCTGCAGGAAGAACTGCGTAGTGGCCGCAGGCTTGATCACCGGCGGTGCCGGTGGTGGCGTCTGGCCCAGCAAGGCGGCCTGGGCGCGTGCCGTGTCGATCTTCGCTGCTTCTGCCGGGGTAACCGGGGTCACTGGCTGGGCAGGCACCGGTGGCGTCTTCTCTGGCACGGCTTCCGGCGGCACGATGACCTCGGACTCCGGCAGCAGGGTGTAGAAGTCATACTTCGGCTTCACCGGCTGCTGCGGGGTGGCCGGGGTGGTCTTGCTGGCTTCGGCCACCTTTTCCGGTTTTTGCTGTTCAGGCTTGGTGCGCTTGATGTCCGCACCGCCTGGCTCGAGCTTCATCAAAAAGACGATGAAAGCGCCCACGGTCAACCCGACTGCCAGCCATACCCAACCTGGGATCGGCTGCTTGGCCGGCGCCTGTTGGCGGCTGGCGCCGCGTTTTGGAGCAGGTTTTTTCTTGGCAGCCAACTTACATGCGCTCCAGGGTTTCCAGGCCGAGCAGTTCCAGACCTTGCTTGAGGGTACGACCGGTCAGGGCAGCCAGGCGCAGGCGGCTCTGTTGCTGCTCCGGGGTTTCGGCGGCGAGGATCGGGCAGTTCTCGTAGAAGCTCGAGAACAGGCCAGCCAGGTCGTACAGGTAGCTGCACAGCACGTGCGGCGTACCCTTGTCGGCCACGCTGTTAAGCACTTCGCCGAATTGCGCCAGGCGCGCGGCGAGGTCCAGCTCCTTCTCGGCCTGCAGCACGATCTTGCCGTCGACCTCGTCGAAGCCCTTGCCCAGTTTGCGGAACACGCCCGCCACGCGGGTGTAGGCATACAGCAGGTACGGCGCGGTGTTGCCTTCGAAGTTGAGCATCAGCTCGAAGTTGAAGCTGTAGTCGCTGGTGCGGTGCTTGGACAGGTCGGCGTACTTCACTGCGCCGATCCCGACCACTTCACCGATGTGGCGCAGATCGTCTTCGGCCAGGCTCGGGTTCTTCTCCTTGACCAGGGCGTAGGCACGCTCCTTGGCCTCGGTGAGCAGGTCGATCAGCTTCACGGTGCCGCCGTCACGGGTCTTGAACGGGCGGCCGTCGGCGCCGTTCATGGTTCCGAAGCCCATGTGTTCCATTTGCATCGGGTGGCCGACGAAGCCTGCACGGCGCGCCACTTCGAACACCTGGTTGAAGTGCAGCGCCTGGCGTTGGTCGACGAAGTACAGGGCACGGTCGGCCTTGAGCACATTGCTGCGGTAGCGCACGGCGGCCAGGTCGGTAGTGGCGTACAGGTAACCACCGTCGGCCTTCTGCACGATCACCGGTAGGGGTTCGCCTTCGCTGTTCTTGAATTCTTCGAGGAACACGCACTGCGCGCCCTGGTCCTCGACCAGCAGGCCCTTGGCCTTGAGGTCGCTGACTACGTTGGCCAGGTCGTCGTTGTAGGCGCTTTCGCCCATGACGTCGGCCATGGTCAGCTTGACGTTGAGCAGCTCGTAGGTTTTCTGGCAGTGGGACAGGGAAATGTCCTTGAAACGCGTCCACAGGGCCAGGCACTCAGGGTCGCCGGCCTGCAGCTTGACCACCAGGCCGCGGGCGCGGGTGGCGAATTCTTCGGACTCGTCGAAGCGTTTCTTCGCGGCGCGGTAGAAGTTTTCCAGGTCCGACAGCTCGTCGCTGGTGATCGGGTTTTCCTGCAGGTAGGCCATCAACATGCCGAACTGGGTGCCCCAGTCGCCGACGTGGTTCTGGCGGATGACGTTGTCACCCAGGAATTCCAGCACGCGCGCCACGCTGTCACCGATGATGGTCGAGCGCAGGTGGCCGACGTGCATCTCTTTGGCCAGATTGGGGGCCGACAGGTCGATCACGACCTTTTCGCTCGGGCCGGCCTTGCGCACGCCCAGATTGTCATCGGCCAGGGCAGCGTCCAGGCGGTCGGCCAGAGCGCTGGTGTTCTGGAAGAAGTTGAGGAAGCCTGGGCCGGCAATCTCGACCTTGCTGATGTCGTCGCTGGCGGGCAGCGCGTTGATCAGTTTTTCGGCCAGGTCGCGCGGCTTCATGCCGGCAGGCTTGGCCAGCATCATCGCGATGTTGCTGGCGAAGTCGCCGTGGGTCTTGTCCCGGGCGTTTTCCACCTGGATCGCCGGCGATAGCCCTTCAGGCAGCACACCGTCGGTGACGAGTTGGGTGAGGGCTTGCTGGATCAGCTGGCGAATGGTGTCTTTCATGGGGTTCTCTTTTCGACCGCAAGCGCGGTGGAGCGCTTCGATGCGCAGGTGGAAAAACTGGGCATTATCCGTTGCCGGGAGCGGGTTGCCAACCTTTGCCAAGGCTCAGGGTGTCAGTAGAGGTCTACCGGGTCCACGTCCAGCGACCAGCGAACCTGTCGGCCGCTCGGCATTTGCTCCAACACTAGCAACCAGGCGCTGATCAGTCGATGCAGGGGTGCCCGGGTGTTGGCCTGTATCAATAATTGGGCGCGGAAGCGGCCCGCTCGGCGCTCCATGGGAGCCGGTACGGGGCCCAACAGTTCAATGCCCGGCAGGCGCTGTTCGGCCACCAGGCGCTCTGCTGCGCTGCAGGCTTCGTCGAGGAAGCCTTCGGCCTGGCCCGGTTTGTGCGCTTCGGCGCGCAGCAAGGCCAGGTGCGAAAAAGGCGGCAGGCCGGCGGCGCGGCGCTCGTCCAGGGCTTGCTCGGCGAAGGCGAAATAGCCTTGTTCGGTCAGCTGGACCAGCAAGGGGTGGTCGGCCAGGTGGGTCTGGATGATCACCTTGCCGGGCTCTTCGGCGCGCCCGGCACGCCCGGCAACCTGCACGATCAATTGCGCCATGCGCTCGCTGGCACGGAAGTCGCCGGAGAACAGCCCGCCGTCGGCGTCGAGGATGGCCACCAACGTCACGCGTGGGAAGTGGTGCCCCTTGGCGAGCATCTGGGTGCCCACCAGGATGCTCGGCTGGCCACGCTGGATGGTGCCGAACAGGTTGTGCATGGCGTCTTTGCGCGCCGTGCTGTCGCGGTCCACGCGCAGGATCGGGTAGTCCGGGAACAGCACCTTAAGGCGCTCTTCAGCGCGCTCGGTGCCTGCGCCCACCGGCCGCAAGTCGACATGGTTGCACTGCGGGCACTGGTGCGGCAGGCGTTCGTCATAACCGCAGTGGTGGCAACGCAGCACGCCGGAACGCTGGTGCACGGTCATGCGCGCATCGCAGCGAGGGCATTCGGACAACCAGCCGCAATCGTGGCACAGCAACGTCGGGGCAAAGCCGCGGCGGTTGAGGAACACCAGCACTTGCTGGCCTGCTTCCAGGGTCTGGCGGATGGCCTGCTGCAGTGGGCCGCTGATGCCACTGTCCAGCGGCAGGCTTTTCACGTCCAGGCGCAGCATGCGCGGCGGGCGCGCACCGCCGGCGCGCTGGTTCATGCGCAGCAAGGTGTAGCGGCCGGTCTGGGCGTTGTGCAGGGTTTCCAGCGACGGCGTGGCCGAGCCGAGCAGGATCGGGATGTTCTCCTGGTGGGCGCGCACCAGGGCCAGGTCGCGGGCGTGGTAACGCAGGCCTTCCTGCTGTTTATAAGAGCCGTCGTGCTCTTCGTCGATGATGATCAGGCCGGGGTTTTTCATCGGCGTGAACAGCGCCGAGCGGGTGCCGATGATGATGTCGGCCTCGCCGTCACGGGCTGCCAGCCAGGCGTCCAGCCGCTCGCGGTCGCCGACCGCCGAGTGCAGCAAGGCGATGCGGGCGTTGAAGCGTTGCTCGAAGCGCGCCAGTGTCTGCGGGCCGAGGTTGATTTCCGGGATCAGCACCAGCGCCTGTTTGCCGGCCTCCAGTGTTTCGCGGATCAACTGCAGGTAGACCTCGGTCTTGCCGCTGCCGGTAACCCCGGCCAGCAGAAACGCGTTGAAACTGCCAAGGCCCAGGCACACGGCATCGAAGGCGTTGCGCTGCTCTTCGTTGAGGGGCAGTTCGGGCTGCGCCAGCCAGTGCTCGTGGCGCGGCGTCGGCAGGTGGCGGCGTACTTCGACGGTGACCAGTTCCTTGGCCAGCAGCAGGTCGAGGCTGTCCTTGTTCAGGTTGAGCTTGCCCAGCAGGCTGTGGGCCACGCCGTGTGGGTGCTGCGCCAGGGTTTTCAGGGCATCGCGCTGGCGCGGTGCGCGGGCGATGCGGGGGTCATCGTGGCGGGCATCGGCGGCGACGTGCCAGAAGCGTTCCTGGCGCATCTCGGCCAGTTCGCCCTGGCGCAGCAGGGTCGGCAGGGCCCAGCTCAGGGTATCGCCCAGGCTGTGCTGGTAGTACTGGGCCGTCCACAGGCACAGCTTGAGCAGGGCCGGCGGCAGCGGCGATACCGGGTCCAGCAGCGCAATGGCCGGTTTGAGCTTGTCGGCGGGCACTTCGCTTTGGTCGCACACCTCCACCAGCACGCCGATCATCTCGCGGCGCCCGAATGGCACACGAATGCGCATGCCCGGTGTGAGGGGCTGGCGCGCCATGCTCGCCGGCGCCCTGTAGTCGAACAGGCGACGCAGCGGGGAGGGCAGGGCAAGGCGCAGGATGACGTCGGACACGCGGAAGGTCTCGCAAGGGCATTTCAAAGACTGGCGAGCCTAGCAGACGACAGTCGGTGCAAGCGACAACTTGCGCTGAGGCTGGGCTCTGGTATTATTCGCCGCCTAATTACGTGCGGTATTCAACAATTGGTGTTGGGTGGCGGCACGCAGCTCGAGGAAGTGACCATGAAAGCAAATATTCATCCGAACTACGAAGTAGTTGCAGTCACCTGCAGCTGCGGCAACAAGTTTGAAAGCCGTTCGACCCTGGGTAGCACCCTGTCGATCGACGTTTGCAACCTGTGCCACCCGTTCTACACCGGTAAGCAGAAAGTCCTGGACACCGGTGGTCGCGTACAGAAGTTTGCCGATCGCTTCGGCATGTTCGGTGCCAAGAAGTAATAATGCGCATGGCGAATCCCTCGGGTTTCGCGCTGTTGCAAAAAAAAGCGCCCCTTGTGGGCGCTTTTTTTGTCGGCGCGATTTGGCATCTTCCTGCCCAGGCGTTCTGCCCGCTGCCGGCCAATCCTCAGCAGGTAGCAGTGCGGCAGGTGGTGGATGGCGATACCTTGCGCCTGACCGACGGCCGCAGCGTGCGCATGATCGGCATCAACGCCCCGGAGATTGGTCGCAAAGGGCGGACCAGCGAGCCCTATGCCGAGGCGGCCAAGCGGCGTTTGCAGGCCTTGGTCAAAGCCAGTGACGGGCGTGTAGGGCTGGTGCAGGGCGTTGAGGGCAAAGACAAATACGGCCGCACACTGGCGCACATCTACGGCCGCACTGGCAACAATCTGGAAGCACAACTGCTCAGCGAGGGGCTCGGCTACCGCGTTGCCGTTGCCCCCAATGTGCGCCTGGTGGGGTGCCAGCAATTGGCCGAGCAAGCGGCGCGCAAGGCGGGTGTCGGCCTGTGGCGCAGCTCCCCGGTGCTGCGCGCGCGGGATGTCAGGCAGTCTGGGTTCGCTGTCATCGGTGGCCGAATCGAGGCGGTCGAACGTAACCGCGGCGGCGTCTGGCTGACCCTGGATAGCACCGTGGTGCTGCAGGTTCCCGCTCGTCTGCAACGCAACTTCCCGGCCAGCTTCTTCGATAATCTCAAAGGGCGCCAAGTCGAGGCGCGTGGCTGGGTGCTGGATCGTTCCCGCAAGGGCGGCCTGAAGCCTGGGCAGCGACGCTGGGTGTTGCCATTGACCGATCCGAGCATGTTAGAACGCATTTCAGGCTGAAAAGATGTAGACATTTCGGTATTAGATTGTACACACTGTGATTCGTATGCCCCGTGGGTTATAGCGTAAAGTCGTAGGCTAAAGGCCTTGACACAAGTGACCGACCAGTCTTGTGACTCCCCGGCTCTTTGCGTATCCTCGGCGGTCCGTCAGAACAGTAAATAGCGGAATGCCCACCATGTCAGACCTGAAAACCGCCGCTCTCGAATACCACGCTCAACCTCGTCCGGGGAAACTGAGCGTCGAGCTCTCGAAGCCCACCGCCACCGCCCGTGACCTCGCCCTGGCCTACAGCCCAGGTGTTGCAGAACCCGTGCGCGAAATCGGCCGTGATCCAGAGCTGGCCTACAAATACACCGGTAAAGGCAACCTGGTTGCGGTGATTTCGGATGGTACTGCCATCCTCGGTCTGGGCGACCTCGGCCCACTGGCCTCGAAGCCGGTCATGGAAGGCAAGGGTGTTCTGTTCAAGCGTTTCGCTGGCATCGACGTATTCGACATCGAAGTCGAGTCTGAAAGCCCGCAAGCTTTCATCGACACCGTTCGCCGCATTTCGATCACCTTCGGTGGTATCAACCTCGAAGACATCAAGGCTCCAGAGTGCTTCGAAATCGAGCGCACCCTGATCGAGCAGTGCGACATCCCGGTCTTCCACGATGACCAGCACGGCACCGCGATCGTCACCGCGGCCGGCATGATCAACGCCCTGGAAATCGCCGGCAAGAAGCTGGAAGAAGCCAAGATCGTCTGCCTGGGTGCCGGCGCTGCCGCTATCTCCTGCATGAAGCTGCTGGTCAGCATGGGTGCCAAGGTCGAGAACATCTACATGATCGACCGCAGCGGCGTGATCCACGCTGGCCGCGACGACCTGAACCAGTACAAGGCGCAGTTCGCCCACGCGACCGACAAGCGCACCCTGGCTGACGCCTTGAACGGTGCCGACGTGTTCGTTGGCCTGTCCGGCCCGAACCTGCTGAGCGCAGAAGGCCTGAAGTCGATGGCGGCCAACCCGATCGTGTTCGCGTGCTCGAACCCCGATCCGGAAATCTCCCCAGAGCTGGCTCACGCCACCCGTAACGACGTGATCATGGCCACCGGTCGTTCCGACTACCCGAACCAGGTCAACAACGTACTGGGCTTCCCCTTCATCTTCCGTGGCGCCCTGGACGTACGTGCCAAGCGCATCAACGAAGAAATGAAGATTGCCGCCGCCATCGCTCTGAAAGACCTGGCCAAGCTGCCGGTTCCTAAGGAAGTTTGCGAAGCCTACGGCGTCGAAGGCCTGGAATTCGGCCGTGAGTACATCATTCCGAAGCCTCTGGATGCCCGTCTGATCACCGTTGTTTCCGATGCTGTCGCCAAGGCTGCTATCGAGTCCGGTGTGGCGACCCTGCCGTATCCTAAGCACTACCCGCTGAACAGCGTGGATGAAGTGTTCAACGGCTGATTGCCGTAAGTGACACAAAAAAGCCCCGGCTCGTATGAGCCGGGGCTTTTTATTGTGCGTTTGTCGGCAGCGTAGATCCCTGTAGGAGCGGCCTTGTGTCGCGATGGGCTGCGCAGCGGCCCCAGGATCTCGAAAGCAGAAGGTCTCGCAAGGGGCTGCTGCGCAGCCCATCGCGACACAAGGCCGCTCCTACACAGGCGGCGCTAGCCTGTCAGGGGTCAGAACAGGTCCATCGGCGCTGCTTCGTCTGCTGGCAGCGGGCTTCCCGGTGCCGCGCCGTTGCCCAGTTCATCCCCCGATGGTGGCGAATCTTCGGCCTTGAACAACTCGAAGTAGGCGTTCGGCGTGCCCGGCGAGGCCGCGCGGCCGCTGACCGGGTCGACACGCAGGCTGAGGATGCCTTCCGGCTCAGCCGGTACGTGGTTGGGTTTGTCCTTGAGGGCGGCGCCCATGAAACTCATCCAGATCGGCAGCGCCGCAGTGCCACCGTATTCGCGGCGGCCCAAGGTCTCGGGTTGGTCGAAGCCGACCCATACCGTGGTCACGTAATCGGCGTTGTAGCCGGAGAACCAGGCATCCTTGGACTCGTTGGTGGTACCGGTCTTGCCGGCCAGGTCGGTGCGGCCCAGGGCCAGCGCACGGCGGCCAGTGCCCCGTTTGATTACATCCTGCAACATGCTGGTGAGGATGTACGTGGTGCGGCCGTCGATGATCTGTTCCGCCACTGCCGGCGTTTGCGGTGCTGGCGTGACCTGACCAAAGGCGGCCGGCGCCTCGCCCGGCATGGCTGCGGTGCTGATCGGCTGCTCTGGCGCGGCAAGGCCTGCCTGGTCCTGGGCGCCTTGCGGCACGCGGGGTGGGTTGGCGGTGAACAGGGTCTCGCCGCTGCGGCTCTCGATGCGGTCGATCAAGTACGGGGTGATCTTGTAACCGCCGTTGGCAAAGGTGCTCCAGCCCGTGGCGATTTCCATCGGCGTGAGGGTTGCGGTGCCCAGTGCCAGCGACAGGTTGCGCGGCAAGTCCTGCTTGTTGAAGCCGAACTTGGCGATGTAGTCGATGGTGCGGTCGACGCCCATGGCCTGCAGCAGGCGGATCGATACCAGGTTGCGCGACTTGTACAGCGCCTCGCGCATGCGGATCGGGCCGAGGAAGGTGTTGGTGTCGTTCTTCGGCCGCCAGACCTTGTCCAGGTACTCGTCGACGAACACGATCGGTGCATCGTTGACCAGGCTGGCTGCGGTGTAGCCGCTGTCGAGCGCCGCGCTATAGATGAAGGGCTTGAAGCTCGAGCCAGGTTGGCGCTTGGCCTGCATGGCACGGTTGTAGTTGCTTTGCTCGAACGAGAAGCCGCCTACCAGGGCACGAATGGCGCCGTTGTATGGGTCGAGGGTGACCAGCGCGCTTTGTGCGCCCGGCACCTGGCTGAACTTGAGCTTGCCGTCGTCCAGGCGCTGCAGGCGCACCAGGTCACCTACCTGGGCAACATCGGCGGGGCTTTGCGGTGCGCGGCCCTGGGAATTGCTATTGAGGAACGGGCGCGCCCACTTCATGGTGTCCCAGGCGACGGTTTCTTCCTGGCCGCTGCGGGTCAGCACCTTGAGGTCGGTCTTGTCGACCTGAGTGACGATGGCCGGCTCAAGGCCGCCCAGGGTGCGCTGCTTGCTGAGTTCCAGCAGCCAGGCTGCGTGGGTCTTGCCTGGGAAGCGTGCCTCGGGGCCGCGGTAGCCGTGGCGTTCATCGTAATCGGAAAGGCCCGTGAGAATGGCTTTGTTGGCCATCTCCTGCATGTCGCTCGGCACCGTGGTGGTGACGCGGAAGCCCTCGGTGTAGGCATCGCTGCCATAACGGCCGACCATCTCGGCGCGGGCCATCTCGGCGACGTACGGGGCATTCACCTCAGGTGTCGGCACGTGATAGCTGGCGTTGAGCGGCTCGGCCAGGGCGGCCTGGTAGCTGGCTTGGTCAATCTTGCCGAGCTTGTACATGCGGCCAAGAATCCAGTCGCGACGCTCTTTGGCGCGCACCGGGTTGGCCAGGGGGTTGAAGCGCGAAGGTGCCTTGGGCAGGCCGGCGATCATCGCCATTTGCGCCAGGCTCACGTCGCGGATCGACTTGCCGTAATAAACCTGTGCGGCGGCATCGATGCCGTACGCCCGGTTGCCCAGGTAGATCTTGTTCACGTACAGCTCAAGGATTTCGTCCTTGGTCAGCTCACGCTCGATCTGCAGGGCCAGCAAAATCTCGTTGGTCTTGCGCGAAAAGCTGCGCTCGCTGGTGAGGAAGAAGTTCTTCGCCACCTGCATGGTGATGGTGCTGCCGCCCGTCTGGATATGGCCGGTTTTTACCAGCTGAGTCGCGGCGCGCATCAGGCTGCTGGGGTCAACGCCGTAGTGGTTGAGGAAATTGTCGTCCTCGGCTGACAGAAGCGCCTGGATAAATTGTGGGGGGATTTCCGCGAAACGGATCGGCGAGCGGCGCATTTCGCCGAACTCGGCAATCAGCTTGCCGTCGCTGCTGTACACCCTGAGGGGGATCTGCAACTGGATGCTTCTGAGGGACTCGACCGAGGGCAGGCTAGGGCTAAGATACAGAAACGCACCGCTCACACCGAGTACGAGCGCGCTAATGACTGCGACGGAAGACCACCAGAAGAACTTCAGCAGACGTATCAAGGCTTTTGGGCGTCCAGGTTGATAAGTGAATTGCGTACGGGTCCGGCGGACCAAAAACGCTGGGCATTATAAGCATTTTTTCGCCTTGCCGGGTGACCGGCCAGGTGGCCCGTCGAACCGTTTGGCCGCTGGGGCCTAGCGCTGACGCGGGTTTGCGGCATACAGCAAAGGAACAGCGATGCTTGGACGTTTCGGCATGGATGCCGGTTCACTCTTGGGGGTGGAAATTGCCCCCGACTCCGTTCGGATTGTGCAGCTGCAGCGACGCAAGGGGCGTTGCCAGGTCGCGGCCTGGGCGCACGAGCCGTATGAACCGTACAGTGGGGCTGATTGGGCGAGCGACCCTGCCCGGCTAGTGGCTGCGTTGCGCCGTGCCTGCAGGCGCAGCGGCAGTCGGCAGCGGCGCGTTGCGGTGGCGCTGCCGGCAAATCAGGTGATCTGCAAGGTGTGCCAACTGCCAGCGGGCCTGAGTGAAGCCGATATCGAGGCCCAGTTGCTGGCTGATGCGGATCGCCTGTTTCCATTTCCGCTTGATGATCTGGCGCTGGACTTTCAGTTGCTCGGGGCCTCCGAGGCCCAGGCCGATTGCCAGGAGGTCATGGTGGCGGCCTGTCGCCAGCGTGCGCTGGAGCCCGTTGAAGCCCTGCTTGATGCAGCCGGGCTGCAGGCCGAGGCGATGGAGGTCGACAGTATCGCGTTGCAGCGGATGCTGCCGCAGGGCGCGCTTGCGGGTTCGGCATTGCTGCGCATCGAAGCGCAAGGCGCGACGCTGCATTGTTGGCGGCAGGGCATGCCCGCGCAGCGCCGCGAAGTGCACCTTGGCCAAGCACTTGGCCAATGGCCGGCGCTTCTGGGCGACGACAGTCAACTGGAATGCGTGCTGGTCGCCGGCAGTTCACCGATCGAGCAAGCGTGGCTGGATAACCTGAGTGCAGAGGTGAAGCTGCCCTGTCGGCCCCTGCCTTCTATTGTGGGGTTGGAGCCTGGTGGGGGCGAGATGCTCTTGGCATGCGCCTTGGCGCTCGGAGGCATACAGCCATGATGCGTTTTAACCTTTTGCCCTGGCGCGAGCGGCAGCGCCGGTCGATGCTTCGGCGCTTTCAGTGGATGTTGCTTGGCAGTGCGGCGCTGGCCCTGTGCGCCGTGATGCTGATCGATCAACTGGCACGCCAACGTGCGCAGCAGCAAGGGTTGAGCACTGTTAGCCGTCAATCCGCCGTTGCGCTGCTGGATGAACAATTGGAGCAGCATGCCGATGTCCGTGCCGCCCACGATGCTGCCCAGGTACAGGCCGCGGTGTTGGCCAGCCTGCGCGCCGATCAAGGTGTATTCCCCGCGTTGCTTAGCGACCTGGAGGCCGCGTTGCCTGCTGGTCTGCAGCTCACTGAGCTCACGTTGGCGGGCGGCCGTTTGCAGGTGACCGGCCAGGCCGCGTCCGGTGCTGTGGTCGCTCAGTTCATGCGCGACCTCGAGCGGTCCGCTGTACTGCAAGGCCTGGAGCTCAAGCATGTGAAGCACCTGCCTTCGGGCGATGAGTTTGTCCTGACAGCGCGTGTGTCGGCGTTTTGGTCGTGAATGCAGCCTGGTGGGTGAGCTGGCAGGGCATGGCCGAACGTTCCGCTCGCTTCAGGTGGGGCGCTTCGGTCGGTCTGGGAGTGTTGGTATTGGCGCTGGGGTGTGGGCTACGCCTGCCGGAGTTGCGGCACGCCCATGGGCAAGTGAATGCGCAGCATGAGCAGTTGAGCGAGGAACATTCGGCCAAGGCAGCGCAGGTGCGGGAGCTGGCACGCATGCGCGCTGCGCTGGCCGCCGCACAGCAGGCGCTGCAGGTTGCCCGGTGGCGTCTGGCCGCAGGCGAGGGCATGAGTGACCTGCTCGATTCGCTTGCCGCCTCAGGGCATGAATTTGGCCTGCTGTTCGAGCGGCTCGATGTGCATGAGGCGGTGGAGCAGGCGCACTACCGAACCATTCCCCTCGATGTTCAGGTGGTGGGCCGGTATGCAGCACTGCGCCTGTGGTTGGACGAATGGCTTGGGCAGCTGCGGCTGCTGCGTGTCGGTGACTTGAGCATAAACGAAGTCGATGGGCGGCCAGGGTTGTTGCGCTTGCGTCTAAGGGTTCACGCGCATCATGCCGATGCAGCGGCGCCGGCCGTTGAGTCATTGGCGCATTTGCCCGCTCGGGCAGTGGCCGTGCCGCCGTTGGTCGATCCGTTCTCTGCAGCCCCGGCGAAAGTGGCACCTGGCGAATTGGGCCGTGTGCCCTTGGCGCAGCTGGAAATGGTTGGGAGCCTGGCGCAAGGCGGCGCGCATGAAGCGCTGTTGTTGTCTGCAGGCCAGTTGTATCGCGTGCGCCTGGGCGACCGGCTCGGGCGCGATGAGGGTGTTGTGGTGCACATCGACGAGCAGCGGGTCGACGTGCGCGAGCGGTGGTTCGTGGCGCGTGAGTGGCATGAGCGCACAGCCGTACTCACCCTCCGAAAACCCCTGGACAAGGAGGTCATGGACAAGGATGAAAAGGCTATGGATGGGGGCGGCGGCGTTCGTCTTGTCGATCCCGCTAGCGACGGCAGCGCCCACTCGGGGTGAGCCACTGTCGCTGAACTTTCAGGATGTGCAGGTGCGCGCCGTATTGCAGGTGCTGGCAGACCATGCCGGCGTGAACCTGGTTGCCAGCGATTCGGTGCAGGGCAATATCACCTTGCGGCTTCAGGATGTGCCCTGGGAGCAGGCGCTGGATTTGGTGCTGCGCAGCAAGGGCCTGGCCCGGCGTGAAGAGGGCAATGTGCTGCTGGTGGCGCCGGCGGCGGAGCTTGCTGGGCAATCGCTCGACGCCCGACTAGGCCAGGCGCTGGATGCGCAATTGCAACCGCTGCAGCGTGAACTGATGCCGATCCACCATGCCGTAGCCTCCGAGCTCGCAGAGCTGTTGCTGGCAACCCTGGCAGACGACGGCATCCTCACTGGGCGAGGCAGTTTGAGCGTGGATGCGCGCACCAATACCCTGGTGGCCTACCAGCCCGCTGACCGCCTTGCCGAGCTGCGCCACCTGGTGGCGCAGCTGGATGTGCCGGTGCGTCAGGTGGCGATCGAGGCACGCATCGTCGAGGCCAATGTCGATTACGAAAAGAGCCTTGGGGTGCGTTGGGGTGGGCCCTTGTACGGTGAGAATGTAAGGCCAGGCAAGGAGCTGTTCGTCGACCTTGGGGTGGAGCGTGCCGGCTCCAGTGTCGGCCTGGGCCTGCTGCGTGGCGGCATCCTGCTGGACCTTGAGCTCAGCGCTATGGAAAAGAGCGGCAATGGCGAAATCATCTCGCAGCCCAAGGTGGTCACGGCCGACAAGGAAACGGCCAGGATCCTCAAAGGTACCGAGGTGCCTTACCAGGAAACCAGCAAGAGCGGCGCCACGTCCGTGTCGTTTCGCGAAGCGTCCCTGTCGCTTGAAGTCACCCCGCAGATTACCCCGGACAACAAGGTCATCATGACGGTCAGGGTGACCAAGGACGAGCCTGATTACGTCAATGCCTTGAACAACGTACCGCCGATCCGCAAGAACGAGGTCAATGCCAAGGTTCGCGTGGCGGACGGCGAGACCATCGTGATCGGTGGCGTCTACTCGACCACGCAAAACAATGTGGTCGACAAGGTGCCATTTTTCGGCGATCTGCCGTATGTTGGGCGGCTGTTTCGACGCGATGTATTACAAGAGAAAAAATCCGAGCTGCTGGTCTTCCTGACTCCGCGTATCATGAGTGACCAGGCGATTGCTGTGAGTCGTTGATTCTGTGCGAAATTTGATACTTGTGGGGCCAATGGGCGCTGGTAAAAGCACCATTGGACGCCTATTGGCCAAAGAGCTGCGCCTGCTGTTCAAAGATTCCGACAAGGAAATCGAACTGCGATGCGGCGCCAACATCCCGTGGATCTTCGACAAGGAAGGCGAGCCGGGCTTCCGTGACCGTGAACAGGCGATGATCGCCGAGCTCTGCGGGCTTGACGGCGTGGTCCTGGCCACCGGCGGCGGCGCGGTAATGCGCGATGCCAACCGTCAGGCGTTGCGCCAGGGCGGCCGGGTGATCTACCTGCATGCTTCGGTGGAGCAGCAGGTCGGTCGCACCGCACGTGATCGCAATCGCCCCCTGTTGCGTACCGCCAACCCGGAAGCGACCCTTCGCGCCCTGCTCGAAGCGCGTGATCCGCTCTACCGCGAGATCGCCGACCTGGTCGTTGAAACCGACGAGCGGCCACCGCGCATGGTGGTGATCGATATTCTCGAACGCTTGCAGCAGTTGCCGCCCCGATAAGCCGGGACTATTCTCGGCCACCAGCGCCGAGGCGAGGTTCAACTTACCGCGTGCGTCGCCCAAGCGGCGCCGCGCCCAAGTACATTGTGGGGATACATGCAGACACTAAAGGTCGACCTGGGCGAGCGTAGCTACCCGATCTACATTGGCGAAGGCCTGCTGGACCAGCCCGAGTTGCTGGCGCCGCACATTGCCGGGCGGCAGGTCGCCATCGTTTCCAACGAAACCGTCGCGCCTCTGTACCTCGAACGCCTGGCCAAGACCCTGGGTGCCTATTCGGTGCTGCCCGTGGTGTTGCCTGACGGCGAAGCCCACAAGAACTGGGAAACGCTGCAATTGATCTTCGATGGCCTGCTCACTGCCCGGCACGACCGTCGTACCACCGTGGTGGCACTTGGTGGCGGTGTGATTGGCGACATGGCTGGCTTTGCCGCTGCCTGCTACCAGCGCGGCGTCGATTTCATCCAGGTGCCGACCACCCTGTTGTCCCAGGTCGACTCTTCGGTCGGCGGCAAGACCGGTATCAACCACCCGCTGGGCAAGAACATGGTCGGTGCCTTCTATCAGCCCAACGCGGTGCTGATCGACACCACCAGCCTCAAGACCCTGCCGGCGCGTGAGCTGTCCGCAGGCCTGGCCGAAGTGATCAAGTACGGCCTGATCTGCGACAAGCCGTTCCTTGGTTGGCTCGAGGACAATATGAAGGCCCTGCGTGCCCTGGACTCCACGGCCCTGACCGAAGCCATCCGCCGTTCCTGCGCAGCCAAGGCTGCGGTGGTCGGTGCCGATGAGCGCGAATCCGGCGTGCGGGCGACCCTGAACCTTGGGCATACCTTCGGCCATGCCATCGAAACCCATATGGGCTACGGCGTTTGGCTGCACGGCGAAGCCGTGTCGGCGGGCACGGTGATGGCCCTGGAAATGTCCATGCGGCTCGGCTGGATCGACCAGGCCGAGCGCGATCGCGGAATCCGCCTGTTGCAGGATGCAGGTTTGCCGGTGGTGCCACCACAGGAAATGACCCCGGCGCATTTCATGGAGCACATGGCGGTCGACAAGAAGGTGCTCGACGGGCGTCTGCGTCTGGTGCTGTTGCGCCAGATGGGCGAGGCCGTGATCACCGACGACTATCCGAAAGAGATTCTTCAGGCCACGCTGTCGGCGGATTACCGCGCGATCGTGGCCCAGCTTTGAGGTTGTGACAGCGCAATGACCAGTTTGCATGCCGATGAGGCCTTTCTCGACCATTACCAGTTGAGCCACGATCCGTTCGCGCCCCGCGTGCCCGGCTTCAAATTCTTCCCGGCACAGCGCAAGCCTGTGCTGGGCCAGCTGCATCACCTGGCCCGTTACAGCCAGCTGATGCTGGTGGTCACCGGCCCCCTGGGCAGCGGCAAGACCTTGCTGCGCCAGGCCCTGGTGGCCAGTACCAACAAGCAATCGGTGCAGAGCGTGGTGGTTTCTGCCCGTGGCGCCAGCGATGCGGCCAGCGTGCTCGCCCAGGTCGCGCAGTCGCTTGAGGTCGCCCAGCCTGAGGTCCAGGCCATACTGTCGAAGGTGGTGCAACTGGCGCTGACCGGGCAGGAAGTCTATTTGCTGGTGGACGATGCGGAACAACTCGACGAGTCGGCACTCCAAGCGTTGCTGGAGCTGGCGGCGGGTGTTCCGGAAGGGCGCCCGCACGTGTTCCTGTTCGGCGAACCGTCGCTGATTGCCGGGCTGGATGAGCTGAGTATCGAGGAAGAGCGTTTCCACGTTATCGAGCTCGCCCCCTACAGCGAAGAGGAGACCCGCGAGTACCTGGAGCAGCGTCTGGATGGCGCCGGCCGGGGCATCGAGGTGTTCACCCGCGAACAGATCGTCGATATCCATGAACACTCCGACGGTTGGCCTGGCACAATCAACCAGGTCGCCCGTGACACTTTGATCGAAGCCATGATCGCCAGCCGTTCGACGGCCAAGCGACCATCCATGGGGTTGAAAATGCCTAAGAAACATGTGCTCGCGCTGTCCGCTGTGGTTGTGGTCGCCGTTGCTGCCGCGGTTCTCATGCCCAAGAAAGGCGACAAGGCACCTGCCGAGGTGCCGGCTGCCCAGGCTCAATTGCCATTAGGTGAAGGCCAGCCGGGCGCCGCCCAGGCCAATAATGGCAACCCGGCCATCGAGTTCTCCGGCTCGTCGCAGCCGATGCCACTGCCGCTGGTAGGGCAGTCGCAGCCGGTGATGCGCGAACCATTGGCCCAGGCCGCTGGCATGGGGGATGGCGAAGAGGGCAGCCCGGCCGGCAATACCGCGCTGCAGCCTGGCAACCCGCCGACCGTGACCACCATCGCACCGCCGCAAGGCGTGCCTGCCGGCCCGGCACCGACGCTGTCCAAGCCGACTGCCAGTGCACCGGTTCAGCCGGTTGCGCCTGCGCCAAAGCCCGTCGCAACCCAGCCTGCAAAACCGGTTGCACCTGCTAAGCCTGCGCCTGCGCCAACCCAGGTCGCCACAGCCAAGCCAGCTGCCAAGCCTGTCGAGAAGCCTGCGGCTACCGGCAGCAGCGGTGGTGGCTGGTATGCAGGCCAGAAGCCGGGCAATTACGTGGTGCAGATCCTCGGCACCAGCTCCGAAGCCTCGGCCCAGGCCTTCGTCAAAGCCCAGGGTGGCGACTATCGCTACTTCAAGAAAAACCTGCAGGGCAAGCCGCTGTATGTCGTGACTTACGGCAGCTTCGCCAACCGTGACGCAGCGGTTGCGGCAATCAAGAACTTGCCAGCGAAGGTCCAGGCTGGTAAACCTTGGCCACGTACCGTCGCCAGCGTCCAACAAGAGCTGGCCACGGCCCGCTGATACCTGCCGGGCGGCACCACCCCGCCGCCCAGTTGCTGAGCGAATTCTAGCTTTCGACTAGCCTGCTGCGCCCGAGCGCGGCAGGCTTTTCTGTCCCAGGCTGCCGGCCACAAGCCTCTCTTGCAGTCATGGCTGAAACGCTTCAGACTCGAGCCAAGCCGCTATCACGGCGCATGGCGCAAAAACATTCAAATTTGCGACATAAATTTTCAATGGTGAGACATGAAAATTTGTGGGCATCGCTGTCGCTGTGCAACAATGGTTTTCCATGACCACCGCAAAAAAGCTGGCGTTTGATCGGCGTGGATGGTAAGTGGTTGTTAAAAAAGAGATTTGCCTCCGTTGAGAGGTGAACCTGGTGAGAAAGTGTCTATGAAAACAGGTCTGTACCATCCCGAAGAATTCAAGGACAACTGTGGTTTTGGCCTGATCGCCCATATGACGGGCGAGCCAAGTCACCACCTTCTGCAAACCGCCATGCAGGCACTGACGTGCATGACCCACCGCGGCGGTATCAACGCCGACGGCAAAACCGGAGACGGTTGCGGTCTGCTCATGCAGAAGCCCGATCAATTCCTGCGGGCCGTGGCCCAGGAACAGTTTGCCGTCGAGCTGCCCAAGCAGTACGCCGTCGGCATGGTGTTCTTCAACCAGGACCCGGTCAAAGCAGAAGCCGCCCGCGCCAACATGGACCGCGAGATCCTCGCCGCTGGCCTGAAGCTGGTTGGCTGGCGCAAGGTGCCGATCGACACCAGCGTGCTGGGTCGCCTGGCGCTGGAGCGCCTGCCGCAGATCGAGCAGGTGTTCATCGGTGGTGAAGGCCTGAGCGATCAGGAATTCGCCATCAAGCTGTTCAGTGCCCGTCGTCGTTCGTCCGTGGCCAACGCCCACGACACCGACCACTACATCTGCAGCTTCTCGCACAAGACCATCATCTACAAAGGCCTGATGATGCCGCGCGATCTCGCGGCGTTCTATCCAGACCTGGGTGACGAGCGCCTGCAGACCGCGATTTGCGTGTTCCACCAGCGCTTCTCTACCAACACCCTGCCGAAATGGCCGCTGGCGCAGCCGTTCCGCTTCCTCGCCCACAACGGCGAAATCAACACCATCACTGGCAACCGCAACTGGGCCATGGCCCGTCGCACCAAGTTCGCCAATGACCAGATCCCTGACCTCGAAGAACTCGGCCCGCTGGTCAACCGCGTGGGCTCCGATTCGTCGAGCATGGACAACATGCTCGAGCTGATGGTCACCGGTGGCATCGACCTGTTCCGCGGCGTGCGCATGCTGGTACCGCCGGCCTGGCAGAACGTCGAGACCATGGACGCCGACCTGCGCGCCTTCTACGAATACAACTCCATGCACATGGAACCGTGGGATGGCCCGGCCGGTATCGTCATGACCGAAGGCCGCCACGCGGTGTGCCTGCTCGACCGTAACGGCCTGCGCCCGGCGCGTTGGGTGACCACCACCAATGGCTACATCACCATCGCGTCGGAAATCGGCGTATGGGACTACAAACCTGAAGACGTCATCGCCAAGGGCCGTGTCGGCCCTGGCCAGATCTTCGCCGTGGACACCGAAACCGGCCAGATCCTCGACACCGACGCCATCGACAACCGTCTGAAGTCGCGCCACCCGTACAAGCGCTGGCTGCGTCAGCACGCCACGCGTATCCAGGCGACCTTGACCGACGACCAGGGCGCGGCCAGCTACGATGCTGACCAGCTCAAGCAATACATGAAGATGTTCCAGGTCACCTTCGAAGAGCGTGACCAGGTGCTGCGCCCGCTGGGTGAGCAGGGCCAGGAAGCGGTCGGCTCGATGGGTGACGACACGCCGATGGCTGTGCTGTCGCAGCGCGTGCGTTCGCCGTATGACTTCTTCCGCCAGCAGTTCGCGCAGGTCACCAACCCGCCGATCGACCCGCTGCGCGAAGCGATCGTCATGTCGCTGGAGATCTGCCTGGGCGCCGAGCGCAACATCTTCCAGGAATCCCCGGAGCACGCCTCGCGGGTCATCCTCAGCTCGCCGGTCATCTCGCCTGCCAAGTGGCGCTCGCTGATGAACCTGGAGCGCGAAGGCTTCGACCGCCAACTGATCGACCTCAACTACGAGCAAGGCGTCGGCCTGGAAGCGGCCATCCGCAACATCGCCGACCAAGCCGAAGAAGCGGTGCGCAGTGGCAAGACTCAACTGGTGCTGAGCGACCGTTACATCGCCCCGGGCAAGTTGCCGGTGCACGCTTCGCTCGCCGTGGGTGCCGTACACCACCGCCTGACCGAGCAGGGCCTGCGGTGCGACAGCAACATCCTGGTCGAAACCGCGACCGCCCGTGACCCGCACCACTTCGCTGTGCTGCTGGGCTTCGGTGCCTCGGCCGTCTACCCGTACCTGGCGTACGAAGTGCTGGCCGACCTGATCCGTACCGGCGAAGTGCTGGGCGATCTGGACGAGGTGTTCAAGTATTACCGCAAAGGCATCTCCAAGGGCCTGCTGAAGATCCTGTCCAAGATGGGCATCTCCACCATCGCTTCGTACCGGGGTGCGCAGCTGTTCGAAGCCATCGGCCTGGCCGAGGACGTGGTCGGCCTGAGCTTCAAGGGCGTGTCGAGCCGCATCAAGGGTGCGCGTTTCGAAGACCTGGAAAGCGACCAGAAGCTGCTCGCCGCCGAAGCCTGGAGTGCGCGCAAGCCGATCCAGCAAGGTGGCCTGCTCAAATTCGTCCACGGTGGCGAATACCACGCCTACAACCCGGATGTGGTCAACACCCTGCAGGCCGCTGTGCAGCAGGGCGACTACGCCAAGTTCAAGGAATACACCTCGCTGGTCGACCAGCGCCCGGTGTCGATGATCCGCGACCTGCTCAAGGTCAAAGTGGCTGACCAGCCGCTGGCGATCGAGCAGATCGAACCGTTGGAGGCCATCCTCAAGCGCTTCGATTCCGCCGGTATCTCGCTGGGCGCTTTGTCGCCAGAAGCCCACGAGGCGCTGGCCGAGGCCATGAACCGCCTGGGCGCGCGTTCCAACTCGGGCGAGGGCGGTGAAGACCCGTCGCGCTACGGCACCGTGCGCAGCTCCAAGATCAAGCAGGTGGCCACCGGCCGCTTTGGCGTGACCCCGGAATACCTGGTCAACGCCGAAGTGCTGCAGATCAAGGTAGCCCAAGGCGCCAAGCCGGGTGAGGGCGGCCAGTTGCCGGGCGGCAAGGTCAACGGCCTGATCGCCAAGCTGCGCTACGCGGTACCGGGCGTGACCCTGATCTCGCCGCCGCCGCACCACGACATCTACTCGATCGAAGACCTGGCCCAGCTGATCTACGACCTCAAGCAGGTCAACCCGCAGGCGCTGGTCTCGGTCAAGCTGGTTGCCGAAGCAGGCGTGGGTACCATCGCCGCCGGCGTGGCCAAGGCCTACGCCGACCTGATTACCATCTCGGGCTACGACGGCGGTACCGGTGCTTCGCCACTGACCTCCATCAAGTACGCGGGCGCACCGTGGGAGCTCGGCCTTGCCGAAACCCACCAGACCCTGCGCGGCAACGACCTGCGCGGCAAAGTGCGGGTGCAGACCGACGGTGGCCTGAAAACCGGCCTCGACGTGATCAAGGCGGCCATCCTCGGCGCCGAGAGCTTCGGCTTCGGCACCGCGCCGATGATCGCCCTGGGCTGCAAATACCTGCGTATTTGCCACCTGAACAACTGCGCCACCGGCGTCGCCACCCAGAACGACAAGCTGCGCAAGGACCACTACATCGGCACCGTCGACATGGTGATCAACTTCTTCACCTTCGTCGCCGAAGAGACCCGCGAGTGGCTGGCCAAACTGGGTGTGCGCAGCCTGGGCGAGCTGATCGGCCGTACCGACCTGCTCGACATCCTGCCAGGCGACACCGAGCGCCAGCAGTACCTGGACCTGTCGCCGCTGCTGGGCAGTTCGCACATTCCGGCGGACAAGCCGCAGTTCTGCGAAGTCGACAAGAACCCGCCGTTCGACAAGGGCGAGCTGGCCGAGAAGATGGTCGAAATGGCCATGCCGGCGATCCGCGACCAGTCCGGTGGCGAGTTCAGCCTCGACATCTGCAACTGCGACCGCTCCATCGGTGCGCGCATCTCGGGTGAGATCGCCCGCTTGCACGGCAACCAGGGCATGGCCGCTGCGCCGATCACCTTCCGCTTCAAGGGCACTGCGGGCCAGAGCTTCGGCGTGTGGAACGCCGGTGGCCTGAACCTGCACCTGGAAGGCGACGCCAACGACTACGTCGGCAAAGGCATGACCGGTGGCAAGGTCACCATCGTGCCACCTGCCGGCAGCCCGTTCGAAACCCAGCACAGCGCCATCGTCGGCAACACCTGCCTGTACGGTGCCACTGGCGGCAAGCTGTTCGCCGCCGGTACCGCGGGCGAGCGCTTCGCTGTGCGTAACTCTGGCGCCCACGCTGTTGTCGAGGGCACTGGCGATCACTGCTGTGAATACATGACCGGCGGCTTTGTCTGCGTCCTGGGCAAGACCGGTTACAACTTCGGCTCTGGCATGACCGGCGGCTTCGCCTACGTGCTCGACATGGACAACAGCTTCGTCGACAAGCTCAACCATGAACTGGTGGAAATCCAGCGCATCAGTGGTGAAGCGATGGAGGCGTACCGCAGCCACCTGGCGCGCGTCCTTGGCGAATACGTGGACGAGACCGGCAGCGAGTGGGGGCGTGAGCTCTTCGAGAACCTGGACGACTACGTGCGGCGCTTCTGGCTGGTCAAGCCGAAGGCGGCCAACCTCAAGCAACTGCTGTCCAGCACCCGTGCCAACCCGCAGTAACAACAGCTGCAAGTGGCAAGCCTCAGCTGCGAGTAAACGCAGTGCGAGGTTTGCCGGACCCAAGTGATCGACTTGCAGCTTGCGGCTTGTAGCTTGCGACTGCGGTAAAGAGGTTTTGAAAAATGGCTGAACGTCTGAGCAACGACTTCCAGTTCATCGAAGTGGGGCGTAAAGACCCAAAGAAAAAGCTGCTGCGCCAGCGCAAGAAAGAGTTCGTCGAGATCTACGAACCCTTCAAGCCGCAGCAGTCCGTGGAGCAGGCGCACCGTTGCCTGGGCTGCGGTAACCCGTATTGCGAATGGAAGTGCCCGGTGCACAACTTCATCCCCAACTGGTTGAAGCTGGTGTCCGAGGGCAACATCCTGGCAGCGGCAGAACTGTCGCACCAGACCAACACCCTGCCTGAAGTGTGCGGCCGTGTTTGTCCGCAGGACCGCCTGTGCGAGGGTGCCTGCACCCTGAACGACGGTTTTGGCGCGGTGACCATCGGCTCGGTGGAGAAGTACATCACCGACACCGCTTTCGCCATGGGCTGGCGCCCAGACATGTCCAAGGTCAAGCCGACTGGCAAGCGTGTCGCCATCATCGGTGCCGGCCCGGCGGGCCTGGGCTGTGCCGACGTGCTGGTGCGCGCCGGCGTGACCCCGGTGGTGTTCGACAAGAACCCGGAAATCGGTGGCCTGCTGACCTTCGGTATCCCCGAGTTCAAGCTGGAAAAGACCGTGCTGAGCAACCGCCGCGAAGTCTTCACCGGCATGGGCATCGAGTTCCGCTTGAACACCGAGGTGGGCACCGACATCACCATGGAGCAGCTGCTGGCCGAGTACGACGCGGTGTTCATGGGCATGGGTACCTACACTTACATGAAGGGCGGCTTCCCGGGCGAGGACCTGCCGGGCGTGCATGACGCGCTGGACTTCCTGATCGCCAACGTCAACCGCAACCTGGGCTTCGAGAAATCGCCGGAAGACTTCGTCGACATGCAGGGCAAGAAGGTCGTGGTGCTGGGCGGTGGTGACACCGCGATGGACTGCAACCGCACCTCGATCCGCCAGGGCGCCAAGTCGGTGACCTGTGCTTATCGTCGTGACGAGGCCAACATGCCGGGTTCGCGCAAAGAGGTGAAGAACGCCAAGGAAGAGGGCGTGAAGTTCCTCTACAACCGCCAGCCGATCGCCATTGTCGGTGAAGACAAGGTCGAAGGTGTGAAGGTGGTCGAGACCCGTCTCGGCGAGCCGGACGCCCGTGGCCGCCGCAGCCCTGAGCCGATCCCGGGTTCTGAAGAGATCCTGCCGGCCGATGCCGTGGTGATCGCCTTCGGTTTCCGCCCGAGCCCGGCGCCGTGGTTCGAGCAGCATGGTATCCAGATGGACAGCCAGGGCCGCGTGGTGGCACCGGAAAAAGGCAAGTTCAAGCACCAGACCAGCAACCCGAAAATCTTCGCCGGCGGCGACATGGTGCGCGGTTCGGATTTGGTGGTAACGGCCATTTTCGAAGGCCGCACGGCTGCTGAAGGTATCCTGGATTACCTGGAAGTCTGATTGAATGCTGGGGCCGCTTTGCGGCCCATCGCGGCACAAGGCCGCTCCCACAGGAGGAATGCATTTCCCTGTGGGAGCGGCCTTGTGCCGCGATGGGCTGCAAAGCAGCCCCTTTGGCGTTTTGTATACAAAATTGCTTGATCCAAGGCACCCAATAGACAAAACGCATGGCCTTGGCCGTGCCTTTTGTGCTGGCGTCTGAGAAAATGCCCGCACTTTTTTGCCGGATGCCGACATGACTGCCCTGAAGAACGATCGTTTCCTGCGTGCACTGCTCAAGCAACCCGTAGACGTCACCCCGGTCTGGATGATGCGCCAGGCTGGCCGTTACCTGCCGGAGTACCGCGCCAGCCGTGCCAAGGCCGGTGACTTCATGAGTCTGTGCATGAACCCGCAGTTCGCCTGCGAGGTCACCCTGCAGCCGCTGGACCGCTACCCACTGGACGCGGCGATCCTGTTCTCGGACATCCTCACCATCCCCGATGCCATGGGCCTTGGCCTGTACTTCGAAACCGGCGAAGGCCCGCGCTTCAAGAAAGTCATCAGCACCCCGGCCGACATCGAGGCACTGCCGATCCCTGATCCGCAAAAGGACCTGGGCTACGTGATGGACGCCGTCAGCACCATCCGTCGCGAGCTCAACGGCCGTGTCCCGCTGATCGGCTTCTCGGGCAGCCCATGGACCCTGGCCACTTACATGGTCGAAGGCGGTTCGTCCAAGGACTTCCGCAAGACCAAGGCCATGGCCTACGACAACCCGCAAGCCCTGCACCTGTTGCTGGACAAGCTGGCCCAGTCGGTCACCAGCTACCTCAACGGCCAGATCCTGGCCGGTGCCCAGGCTGTGCAGATCTTCGACACCTGGGGTGGCAACCTGTCGGCGGCGGCCTACCAGGAGTTCTCCCTGGCCTACATGCGCAAGATCGTCAGCGGGCTGATCCGCGAGCACGACGGGCGCAAGGTGCCGGTCATTCTGTTCACCAAAAACGGCGGCATGTGGCTGGAAAGCATCGCTGAAGCCGGTGCCGATGCACTGGGCCTGGACTGGACCTGCGAGATCGGCGATGCCCGCCGCCGTGTCGGTGACAAGGTTGCGCTGCAAGGCAACATGGACCCGACCGTGCTGTACGCCAAGCCCGAAGCCATCCGCAAGGAAGTGGCGCGTATTCTGGCCAGCTATGGCAAGGGCACCGGCCATGTGTTCAACCTGGGCCACGGTATTACCCCGGAAGTCGACCCAGAGCACGCGGGTGCGTTCATCAACGCCGTGCACGAGTTGTCGGCGCAATACCACCAGTGATGTGATGCACTGCACGAAAAACCCGGCCTTGATGCCGGGTTTTTTGTATTAAGTTTGAATTCAGCGATCGTCGTTAATCTGGTCCCATCGAAACCGAAACAGGACCTGATCCCCATGAAAGCTCGTTACCTCGCCCTGATCCTCGCCCCTTTGTTCAGCACCGCTGCACTGGCCGCTGGTTATACCGGCCCAGGTGCCCAGTCGGTCACTACTGTCGCCGCCGCCAACGACGCAGCCGATGACACCCCGGTGGTGCTGCAGGGTTATGTGACCAAGAAGATCAACAACGACGACAAGTACGAATTCAAGGACAACACCGGCACCATCACCGTCGAGATCGACGATGAGGACCTGCCACCGACCCCGTTCAACGACAAGACCAAGGTCAAGCTGACCGGTGAGGTGGAGAAGCACCTGATGAGCCGTGAAGTGGATGTGGATATCGTCGAGATCATCAACTGATCCGAGGCCCCTTTCGCGGGTAAACCCGCTCCCACAGGATTGCACTACCCTTGAGGCCAGCGCCATACCTGTGGGAGCGGGTTTACCCGCGAATGGCCCTCAAGCCGTTTTCGGCTGAAGCTTGCTCAGGCGCAACGCCACCAGCAACGCCACGGCCAACAGGCTGCCGATGAACAGCCCGATGCCATTCCACCCCCATGCATGCCAGAACACCCCACCTGCCGTCCCGGCCACACTCGACCCCGCGTAATAGCAGAACAGGTACAGCGACGAAGCCTGCCCCTTGGCCTTCAATGCCCGCCGCCCGATCCAGCTGCTGGCCACCGAGTGGGCACCGAAGAAGCCAAAGGTGAACACCAGCATGCCGAGAATCACCATCAGCAGCGGGCTTGCCAAGGTCATCAGCAAGCCGCCCGCCATCACCACGATACTGACCCAGAACACCTTGCGCCGCCCCAGCTTGTCCGCCAGTGCGCCGACCTGCGCAGAGCTGTAGATACCCGACAGGTACACCACCGACAACAAGCCGACCAACGCCTGGTTCATGTGATAGGGCCCTGCCAGCAGGCGGTAGCCGATGTAGTTGAACAGCGTGACGAAGGCGCCCATCAGCAGGAATGCCTCGAGGAACAGCCAAGGCAGCCCGGCGTCCTTGAAGTGCATGACGAAGCCGTCCAGCAGGCTGCGTGGGTTCACGGCCTGCGGGCGGAAGTTGCGTGATTCGGGCAGGACCTTCCAGAACACCAGCGCCGCGACCAGTGCCAGGCCGCCGATGGTCAGCATCGCTGTGTGCCAGCTGACGAAGTCGATCAGTACCCCGGTAATGAGGCGCCCGCACATGCCGCCGATGGCATTGCCGCCGATGTACAGGCCCATGGCCAGGCCGATGTGCTGCGGGTGGATCTCTTCGCTCAGGTAAGTCATGGCCACCGCCGCCAGGCCGCTCAACGACAGGCCGACCAGTGCACGTGTCGCCAATACCGCTTCCCAGGTCGGCATCACCGCGCTGGCCAAGGTCGACAGGGCCGCGCACACCAGCGCAAACACCATCACCGGCTTGCGCCCGATGCGGTCGGAGATCGGCCCGGTGATCAACAGGCCGAACGCCAGCATGGCAGTCGACACCGACAACACCAGGCTGCTCTGTGCCGCGTTGATGGAAAACTCCTGCGACAGCAGGGGCATCATCGGCTGCACGCAGTACAGCAGGGCGAAGGTGGCAAAGCCGCCGCTGAACAGGGCCAGCACGGTCTTCATGAAGGCGGGGGTGCCTTTCTCGATCCACATTTCGTTAAGGGGGGCAGGTTCTGGGTCGACAGGAAGGGGAGCTACAGCAGTTTTCACGGGCGGGTACCTCTGGCGCAATGAAAAAAGCATATAGCTGGCTAATGATTAGATCCAATATATTGTTCGACCTATTTAAGACGTTTAGCGACTTGTTTGGAGCCGATCATGGAACTGCGCCATCTGCGTTACTTCATTGCTGTGGCAGAAGAGCTGCACTTTGGCCGCGCGGCCCAGCAGCTGGGTATTTCGCAGCCCCCGTTGAGCCAACAAATCCAGGCGCTGGAGCAGGAGCTGGGTGCCCGTTTGTTCGACCGTACCAATCGTCGGGTCGAATTGAGCGAGGCGGGGCGGTTGTTCTTGGAAGAAGCACGCCAGGTGTTGGCACAGGTGGAGAAGGCAGCCGATGTGGCGCGCAGGGCGCAACTTGGCGAGCTTGGCGAAATGAAGATCGGCTTTACCTCGTCGGCGCCGTTCACCTCGAAAATCCCCAAGGCAATCCATGCCTTTCGTCAGCGCTTCCCGGCCGTGCACCTGAACCTCAAGGAGTTGAGTAGCCGTGATGTGGCTGAAGCGGTGTTTGACGAGTCCATCGAGGTGGGGCTGATGCGGCCCATGCCGTTGCCGGAGGGCCTGGTGGCGACTGAGCTGTTTCGCGAGCCGCTGGTGGCCGTGATCAATGCTTCGCACCCCTTGGCCGTGGGCACCGAGCAGGGGGTGCACATGGCCTCCCTGGCGCATGAGCCGTTCGTGTTCTTTCCGCGCAGCTATGGCAGTGGGCTGCATGCGCAATTGCTCAGCCTGGCGCGGCACGCCGGGTTCAGCCCGCATTTTGCCCAGGAGGCGGGGGAGGCGATGACCATCATCGGCCTGGTGTCTGCGGGGCTAGGGGTTTCGGTATTGCCGGCCTCGTTCCAGCGCATGCGCATCGAGGGCGTGGTGTACCGCACCTTGCTGGATGAAGGCGCGATGACCGCAGTATGGCTGGTGCAGCGCGAACACGGCAGCTCAGCGATGGCCAAGGCGTTTGCCGAGCTGTTGACCGGGCAGGTCACGAAGCCTTCGTAGGCACGCTCGGGCATCGCGATCAGTTCGCCATCATCACCCGACAATTGCCGCTGGCCTTAGCTGGCGAGCCACCACATACTCGGGCATTCGTTGATACACGGAGTTCTCTCATGCGGCGCGTGGTGTTCAATCAGAAAGGTGGCGTGGGCAAGTCGAGCATCGCTTGTAACCTGGCGGCGGTCAGTGCCAGCGAAGGTTATCGGACCTTGTTGATCGACCTGGATGCCCAGGCAAACTCGACTCAGTACCTCACCGGCCTGACGGGTGAAGATATCCCCATGGGGATCGCCGACTTCTTCAAGCAAAGCCTGTCCAGCGGGCCCTTCAGCAAGAAGAACAAGGTCGATATCTACGAAACGCCGTTCGACAACCTGCATGTGGTGACGGCCACCGCCGAGCTGGCTGACCTGCAGCCCAAGCTTGAGGCCAAGCACAAGATCAACAAGCTGCGTAAGTTGCTCGACGAGTTGGACGAGGATTACGAGCGGATCTACATCGACACGCCGCCGGCGCTGAATTTTTATGCGGTTTCTGCGCTTATCGCAGCCGATCGCGTGCTCATCCCCTTCGATTGCGACAGCTTCTCGCGCCAGGCCCTGTACGGCCTGCTGGCGGAAATCGAAGAGCTCAAAGATGACCACAATGAGGACCTGCTGGTCGAGGGCATCGTGGTCAACCAGTTCCAGTCCCGCGCGAGCCTGCCCCAGCAGATGCTCGACGAACTGCTGGCCGAAGGCCTGCCGGTGCTACCGGTTTACCTGGGCAGTTCGGTGAAGATGCGCGAGTCGCACCACGCCAGCTTGCCGCTGATTCACCTGGAACCACGGCACAAGCTGACCCAGCAGTTTGTGGAGTTGCATTCGTTGTTGGAAGAAAACGCTTAGGGGTTCAAGGGTAGGGCGTGAGCGTTGTGGTGGGGCAGAGACCGAGCGCCGCCCGCGCGGCGCTCGGTCTTACAGGCACAGAAAATCTCAAGGCAAACACCTTCCAGGCATCACGATGAACAGCTGATTTCCAGGTGCTTGCCCCACTCCGGCGGCCGCTGGGCGTATGCCTGCATCCCGGCCTGCTCCTCGAACGGCCGGCTCAGCACCTGGTGCAGCCGGCGCACTTCACTGTAATCCCCGGCCTCGGCCGCTTCGATGGCCTTCTGCGCCAGGTAGTTGCGCAGCACGTACAGCGGGTTCACCGCATGCATGCGCTCACGCCGCCCTTCGCCGTTGCCGGCCTCACGCGCGCAGCGGGCAAGGTAGTCTGTGCCCCAGGCATCGAAGGCCAGCAGGTCGATGAAGTCGTCGCGGACGACATTCAGCGCTTCGGCGACCGGCTGTTCACCCAGCTTGCGGAAGAACAGGGTGTAGTCCACGCCGCCCTTTTGCATGCATTGCAGCAGGCGCTCGACCAGGGCGAGGTCTTCATCCTCGGCGGTCGTTAGGCCCAGGCGCCGGCGCATGAGGTCCAGGTAATGCGCCTGGTACAACGGCAAGAACAGCCCCAGCGCCTCTTTGAGCGGTTCCACTTCGATCACCGTGGTCAGTGCCTGGGCCAGCGCACTGAGGTTCCAGTGGGCGATAGGCACCTGGTTGCTGTAGCTGTAGCGGCCACGGTCGTCGGAGTGGTTGCAGATGAAGTTGGCGTCGAAGTCGTCGAGGAAGGCAAAAGGGCCGAAATCGAAGGTGATGCCGAGGATTGACATGTTGTCGGTGTTCATCACCCCGTGGCAGAAACCATAGGCTTGCCAACGGGCAATCAGCTCGGCGTTGCGCTCGACGATCGTGCGGAACATGGCCAGGTAGGGCTGTTCGGCCTCGCGGCATTCGGGGTAGTGCTGTTCCAGCACATGGTCGATCAGCACGCGCTGTTGCTCGGGCTGGCGGGTGTAGTAGAAGTACTCGAAATGGCCGAAGCGCACATGGCTCTGTGCCAGGCGCGTGAGCATGGCCGCGCTTTCGCGGCTTTCGCGCCAAACCGCGGTGCTCGAACCGATCACGCACAACGCCCGGCTGGTCGGGATGCCCAGGGCGTGCAGGGCTTCGGAGGCGAGAAACTCGCGGATCGACGAGCGCAGCACGGCTCGGCCGTCGCCCATGCGCGAATACGGGGTCTGGCCAGCGCCTTTGAGGTGCAGGTCCCAATGTTCGCCTGCGTCGTTCAGCACTTCGGCCAGCAACAGGCCACGGCCGTCGCCCAGGCGCGGGTTGTACGAGCCGAACTGGTGGCCGGAGTAGACCATCGCGCGCGGGTCGGCCTCTTCCCAGAGCTTGTGGCCGCTGAACAACTCGGCGAACACCGGCAAGTCGGCTTGCGTGGGGTCAAGGTCGAGCAGGGCCATGGCCGACTCGCTTGCCACCACCAGGCGCGGGTCTGCGATGGGTTCGGGCAGGACCTGGGTGGAGAACGCATCGCCCAGGCGGGCGAAGCGGTTGTCGAAGCTGAGTTGGTCGAGGGCTTTCACGGGTTGCTCCTGGAAATCGGTGCCAAGGGGGCCGCTTCGCGGCCCATCGCAGGCAAGCCAGCTCCTACCGGATCAGCGCTGAGCTTTGGGCTAGCGCAGCCCCTGTAGGAGCTGGCTTGCCTGCGATCGAGGGCGCAGCCCTCGCAAGGATTCAGAACAGAATACGGTATTCGAGCCCCTTTATACCGCTTCAGTGCCATCCGATTTCGGCTGCTCCAGCGGAATCAACTGCTGCTTGCCACCCTTCTGATCCATCAGGAACACCTCGACCTGGCGTACCGAGATCTTGATGTTATGCGCCTTGAACTCGCGATTGATGTACCGGTTGATCTCGTCCAGCGTCGGGTTACGGTCGCCCAGGTCACGCACGTGCATGCGCAGTTCGTGGTCCAGCGAGCTTTCGCCGAAGTTGAGGAAGTACACGATCGGCTCCGGGTCCTTGAGCACCCGCGGGTTCTCATGGGCACCCTTGAGCAGCAGGTCGCGCACCAGGTCGAGGTCGGAGCCGTAGTCGATGCCCAGCTTCAAGGTCACCCGGGTGACCGTGTCGGTCAGCGACCAGTTGATCAACTGGCCGGTGATGAAGGTCTTGTTGGGGACGATGATGTCCTTGCGGTCGAAGTCGGTGATGGTGGTGGCGCGGATGCGGATCTTGCTCACCGTGCCGGACAGGTTGCCGATGGTGATGGTGTCGCCGATGCGCACCGGGCGCTCGAACAGGATCATGATGCCGGAGATGAAGTTGGCGAAAATCTCCTGCATACCGAAGCCCAGGCCAACCGACAAGGCCGCCACCAGCCACTGCAGCTTGTCCCAGCTCACGCCGAGGGTCGACAGGGTACTGACGATGCCGATACCGACGATGGTGTACGAGAGCAGCGTGGTGGTGGCGTAGGCGCTGCCCTGGGCCAGGTTCAGGCGTGACAGCACCAGCACCTCGAGCAAGCCCGGCAAGTTGCCGGCCAGGGCGAAGGTGATGCCGACGATCACCAGCGCGCCGAGCAGGTCGCCCAGGCTGATGGGCACCATGCTGGCGGCAGTGCCGGTGCCACTGGTGTATTCGTACAGGGTGAAGTTGTTGAGGTAGGCGAACACCGAGATCAGGTCCGACCACACCCAGTACAGGCCGGCAATGAAACCACCCAGCAAGGCCAGGCGGATCAGGCGCAGCGACTGTTGGTTGACTTGCTCGATGTCCAGCGTCGGCTCTTCGGTGATGACTTCGCCATCCAGCCCTTCTTTGGCCGCTGCACGTTTGCTCAGGGCGCGCTGATAGGCCAAGCGCCGTGCTGCCACCGACAGGCCCCGCACGAATGCCGCTTCGATCACCAGCCAGAACAGCAGCAAGTACAGGGTGTAGATCAGCCGGTCGGTCAGCTTCAGCGCGGTGTAGTAGTAACCGAAGCACACCGCCACGAACAAGGCGATCGGCAGGGCGGTGAACGCCACGCCGACGGCCTTGCGGAACAGCGACGTGTCGCGGTGCGCCGGGCTGCTCAGCAGCAGGCGGCTGAGCAGCCAGGCCATCAGCGCGTAGCAGGTCAGCACCACGCCGATGCCGAGTACATCATCGGCCAGTGCCGAAGGCTGGTGCTCGGCAACCGCCACCACGCCGACCAGTGCCAGCACCACGGTACCCAGCCTGCGCACCCAGCCCCGGAGGAATTCGACCTGCGGCTTGTGCCAACGGAAGTGCACTTCTGCCACGCCGCCAGGGGCGAGGATGCGGTAGGCGGTGTAGAACACCAGCCAGGCCTGGGCCAACTGCCACAGCGCCGCGCCGAGGTTGGCGTTTTGCCCGCGGGCGTCGATCTGCAGGGCATAGCTGCACAGGGCCAGGCCCAGGCTTACCGGCATCGCCAACAGAATGTTGATCAGGATGGCCTGGGGCGTGTGCCACTGGCTGTCACGGCGGAAGTGGCCGATGTCCTGGTGGACCTTGCTCAAGCGCAGGTAGAGGTATTTGCGCCGCCACAACAGGGCGCCAATCACCAGTAGCAGCGGCAGGAACAGCAGCGGGCGCTGGCTCAAACCATCGGCCAGCTCCTTGAGGCCGGAACCCCAGGGCAGGTCGGCGACCTGGCTGGCAAAGCGCTCAGGCACATAGCGCAGCCAGTCCCAGTCCAGCGGCTTGTTGCTGGGGATCCAGAACATCTGCTCGTCGAGGGTGGTGCGCAGGCCTTGGGCCGTGCCCAGCAGCTGCTTCTGGTTGAGCTGCAAGGTGATCGATTCGTTGAGCAGCGCCGACAGTTCGCGGTTCAGGCGCTCCAGCAGGTCGGTGCGGGTGATCGCCACTTCCAGCAGGGCCTTGCGCAGTTGCGGCGTGACGTCTTCCGGCGGCTGGTTGGCCAGCAGCTTGTCGACATAGGTGACCGGGCTGCTCATCTGCTCGCGCTGCTGGTTGATTTCAAACTGGTAAAGGCGGGTGTCGGCGATCTGGTCGGCGAGGTCGCGGTCGACCTTCAGGTGCGGCAGGGTCTGCTTCTGCTTGTAGAGGATCTTGGACAGCAACAGGCTGCCCTTGAGCACGTTGATCTGCTCGTCCAGGGCCTGGTCGGCCTGGGTCAGGCTGTCGAGCTGCTGTTTGGTGCGCAGGTTCTGCTGGGTCAGCTCGTTGAGCCGGTCGGTGCTTTTCAGCAGGTAGTCGGACAGCTTGAGGTTGATCGTGCTTTCGGTGGCCAACAGGCTGCTGCCGCCGGCCTTCTGGGCTTCGATCGACTGCTGGGTGACTGCTTCCTGGGATTGGGCCAGGCGCTTGTCGTTGATCAGCGTCTGCAGGTCCTGGATCTCCTGCTCCAGGCGTGCGGCGCGCTCGATCAGCAAGTCGTGGCGGGCATTGCCAAGGTCTTGCAGCAGGCTGTTGCCGGCCAGCTCCTGGCGGCGCAGCAGGGTCAGCGCGTTGAGCGAAGCGAGCTCGGCACTGAGCTGGTTGCGCTGGTCGGCGTTGAGCGCCTTGCCGTTGTCCTTGCCAGATTTGAGGGCGTTGTTGATTTGCTGGGAGCGGGCCTGGCTGTTGCTGATCTCGGCCTGGGCGCGCTCTGGGCGGGTCTGGGAATTGATGATCAGGCTGTTGGCTTCGGACAGCGCCTTTTGCAGCTCGCCTTGCAGGGTGCTGCGCTCGCTGAGCAGTTGCTCCAGCTGGGGCACCGAGAGGGTGGCATAGCGCTGGGCGACAGGCTGCGGCTTGCTTTCCTTGAGCCGGGCCAATTCTTTTTGGCTGTCGCTGGTTTCTTTCGGTGCGCCGGCCAGCTGTTGCTTCAGCGCGGCGAGCTTGCGCTCGTTGTCTTCCTTGGTGGCCAGCAGGCTCAGGGTTTGTTCGAGCACCTGCTGCAGGGCCTTCTGATCGGCCTCGGGCAGCTTGCGCTCGGCGATCTTGTCGAGGCTGTGCTGGATGCTGGCGGTGGTCGGCGCTTCGGCCGCGGCGTTCGCGGTGGCCGCGAACGAGAGGGACAAGCACAGCCCGAACAGGGCTGTGCGAAGGTACACGCGCAGGGACATAGGCAGACTACATTGTGGATCAGGCAGAAACGGAGTTTAGAGGAACAATCCTGGTCCGGGTCGCGTTCCTTCGGGGAATCTGACGCCCACTTTCTGGACATTGTTCCCGTCCATGGTCGCCACGGTCCAGATCGTGCCATGCCATTCGACCTGGTCGCCTACTACTGGAGCGCCTCCGACCTTTTGTCGGATGAACTGCGCCAGCGGCATTTTCGCGTCCAGGCCGTCGAGTTTCAGGCCATAAAGCGCGGCCACAGCGCCCAATTCTGCATCGCCTTCGAGCACGAAGTCGCCGAAGAAGCGCAGGTCCAGGCCGCGTTGCGGCGCCTGGCTGAACAGCTTGCCCAGCGCGGGCAGGTTATGTTCGTGGCCGATCACGCAGAGCATGTCGCCCACCTCAAGCACCGTACTGCCCGACGGGTGCAGCAATTGTTCGCCACGGAACAGTGCGGCAATCCGCGTGCCTTCGGGCATCTTCAGCTCGCGCAGTGCCGCGCCGATGCACCATTTTTCGGCGCCCAGGCGGTAGACGAACAGCTCCCACTCGCTGGTGATGTGCACTTCCAGCGCCGAGCGGGAGATCGGCGCTGGGTCTGGCGGTACCGTGACCTTCAGCAGCTTGGCCATCCACGGCAGGCTGGTGCCCTGCACCAGCAGCGACACCAGCACGATGAAGAACGCCAGGTTGAAGAACAGCTGCGCATCCGGCAGCCCGGCCATCAGCGGGAACACCGCCAGAATGATCGGTACCGCCCCGCGCAGGCCGACCCAGGAAATAAAGCCCTTCTCGCGGCCATGGAAGGCCTTGAACGGCAGCAGCGCGGCGACCACCGACAGCGGCCGTGCAATGAGGATCATCCACAGTGCCAGGCCCAGGGCCGGCAGGGCGATCGGCAGCAGGTCATGCGGCGTGACCAACAGGCCCAGCACCAGGAACATGCCGATCTGCGCCAGCCAGGCCATGCCGTCGAGCATGTGCAGGATGCCGTGGCGGCTGCGGATCGGCTTGTTGCCCAATACCAGGCCGCACAGGTACACGGCGAGGAAGCCGCTGCCATGCAGTGCGTTGGTCAGCGAAAACACCACCAGGCCGCCCGCCACCACCAGGATCGGGTACAGGCCACCGGCCAGGTTGATGCGGTTGACCAGTTGCAGCATCAGCCAGCCGCCGCCCAGGCCCAGCAGGCCACCGATGCCGAACTCGCGCAGCAGGTGGGTCAGCAGGCTCCAGTGCAGGCCGGTCTGGCCGCTGGCGATCATGTCGATCAGGGTGACGGTGAGGAACACTGCCATCGGGTCGTTGCTGCCCGACTCGATCTCCAGCGTAGCGGTGACCCGCTCGTTCAGGCCTTTGCCGCCCAGCAGCGAGAACACCGCCGCGGCGTCGGTGGAGCCGACGATGGCGCCGATCAGCAGGCCCTGGATCAGGCTCAAGTTGAACAGCCACGCCGCTACCAGGCCGGTGAGGGCGGTGGTGATCATCACCCCGACCGTGGCCAGCGACAACGCCGGCCACAACGCCACGCGGAAGCTGGCCACGCGGGTGCGCAGGCCGCCGTCGAGGAGAATCACCGCCAGTGCCAGGTTGCCCACCAGGTAGGCGGTCGGGTAGTTGTTGAAGATGATGCCGCCACCGTCCACGCCGGCGACCATGCCGACGGCGAGAATGATGACCAGAATAGGGATGCCCAGGCGAGAGGACAGCGAACTGACCAGGATACTTGCACCCACCAGCAATGCGCCGATCAGAAACAGGCTGTTGATGGTGCTGGCATCCAAAGGCAGGTACTCCGGGATATCGCGGGAAGGGGGCTTGACTGGCAAGTCGCGTGCCAACTGATTCTAACCTGATGAATTGGCAGCATGTAAAGCGTTTCTGCAGATGAAAAAAAGGCACCGCGAGGGGTGCCTTCTTTTGTGTTGCCTGGGCGGGCCCTTTCGCGGGTAAACCCGCTCCCACAGGTACTGCACAGTTTTCAAGAACTGCGCGAACCCTGTGGGAGCGGCTTCAGCCGCGAAGAGGCCAGGGCTGGCTTACGCTTGCTTCACTTCACGCATCGGCTTGCCTTTGACCGGCGCACCGTTGGCCACGTAGTACTTGGCCGTGCTGCGCGGCAGTGGCTTGCGGTTGCGGATCTTGTCCGAGATTTTCTCGGCGATCATGATCGTGGTGGCGTTGAGGTTGCCCGTGATGATGATCGGCATGATCGACGCATCGACCACACGCAGGCCCTGCATGCCATGCACGCGGCCTTCACCATCGACCACCGCCATATCGTCGGTGCCCATCTTGCACGAGCAGGACGGGTGGAAGGCGGTTTCGGCGTGCTCGCGGATGAACTTGTCCAGTTGCTCGTCGGTTTGTACGTCGGCGCCCGGGCTGATCTCGCGACCACGGTACGGGTCCAGCGCCGGCTGGGCCATGATTTCGCGGGTCAGGCGGATGCCGTCGCGGAATTCCTGCCAGTCCTGCTCGGTGGCCATGTAGTTGAACAGGATGCTCGGGTGCTGGCGTGGGTCTTTCGACTTGGCCTGGATGCGCCCACGGCTTGGCGAACGCATCGAACCCATGTGCGCCTGGAAGCCATGTTCCTTCACGCCATTGGAGCCGTTGTAGTTAATCGCGACCGGCAGGAAGTGGTACTGGATGTTCGGCCACTCGAATTCAGGGCGGGTGCGGATGAAACCACCGGCCTCGAACTGGTTGCTGGCGCCGATGCCGGTGCCATTGAACAGCCACTCGGCGCCGATGGCCGGTTGGTTCCACCACAGCAGCGACGGGTACAGCGACACCGGCTGGGTGCACGCGTACTGCAGGTACAGCTCGAGGTGGTCCTGCAGGTTTTCGCCAACGCCCGGCAGGTCATGCACGACCGGGATGTCGAGGCTTTCCAGCAGGGCGCGTGGGCCGACGCCGGAGCGCTGCAGCAGTTGCGGCGAAGCGATGGCGCCGGAGCTGACGATGACTTCCTTGCGGGCACGGGCTTCGACGCGCTCTTCGCTGTCGCCGACCAGGTAGGTCACGCCCACGGCACGCTTGCCGTCGAACAGCACGCGGTCGCTCAGGGCATGGGTGACGATGGTCAGGTTCGGGCGCTTCTTGGCCTGGTCCAGGTAGCCGCGCGCGGTGCTGGAACGGCGGCCGTTCTTGGTCACCGAACGGTCCATCGGGCCGAAGCCTTCCTGCTGGTAGCCGTTGAGGTCTTCGGTGCGCGGGTAACCGGCTTGCACGCCGGCCTCGACCATGGCGTGGAACAGCGGGTTGTTGCCAGCCTTGGGCGTGGCGACGCTGACCGGGCCTTCGCCACCGTGGTAGTCGTTAGGGCCGATGTCGCGGGTTTCCGCTTTGCGGAAGTACGGCAGGCAGTCCAGGTAGGTCCAGTCTTCCAGGCCTGGCAGTTCTGCCCAGCCGTCGAAGTCCATGGCGTTACCGCGGATGTAGCACATGCCGTTGATCAGCGAAGAGCCACCCAGGCCCTTGCCGCGGCCACATTCCATGCGGCGGCCGTCCATGTGCGGCTCTGGGTCGGTCTCGTAGGCCCAGTTGTAGCGGCGGCCCTGCAGCGGGAAGGCCAGGGCGGCTGGCATCTGGGTGCGGAAGTCGAAGCGGTAGTCGGGGCCGCCGGCTTCCAGCAGCAGCACGGTGACGCTGGCGTCTTCGGTCAGGCGAGTGGCCAGGGTGTTACCGGCGGAACCTGCGCCGACGATGATGTAATCGAATTCTTGGGACATTTAAGTACCCTCGTTTGGCGGTGATCAGGGAGCGGGAACGCCCGTGCGTGTTGGCACGGGCGTGACTACACGCGGTTTAGAAAACCGAGGAGTAGCCGCCCAGCTCGACCTGGACCGACTTGATGCGCGTGTATTGAGCCAGCGAGCTGATACCGTTTTCACGGCCAACGCCCGACTGCTTGTAGCCACCGACCGGCATTTCGGCCGGCGATTCACCCCAGGCGTTGATCCAGCAGATGCCGGCTTCGAGCTTGTGGATGATGCGGTGGGCACGGGTGATGTCGTTGGTGCACACGCCCGCGGCCAGGCCGTATTCGGTGTCGTTGGCGCGGCGGATGACTTCTTCTTCGGTCTCGTAGCTGAGGATGCTCATCACCGGGCCGAAGATTTCTTCCTTGACGATGGTCATGTCGTCGGTGCAGTCGGTGAACACGGTCGGGGCCACGAAGGCACCCTTGGCGAAGTCACCTTCGGTCAGACGCTCGCCACCGCACAGTACGCGGGCACCTTCTTCTTTACCCTTGGCGATGTAACCCAGCACGCTTTCCATGTGCTGGAAGCTGACCAATGGGCCGAAGTTGGTGTTTTCGTCTTCCGGGTTGCCAGCACGGATGCGGGCAACGCGCTCGGCGATCTTGGCTTCGAAGGCGGCTTTCAGCTCGGCAGGGATGAACACGCGGGTGCCGTTGGTGCACACCTGGCCGGAGCTGTAGAAGTTGGCCATCATCGCGATGTCGGCGGCCTTGTCCAGGTCGGCGTCGGCGCAGATGATCAGTGGCGACTTGCCGCCCAGTTCCATGGTCACTTCCTTGAGCGAGGAGCTCGAGGCGCTGGCCATGACTTTCTTGCCGGTGGTGGTACCGCCGGTGAAGGAGACTTTTTCGATGCGCGGGTGCTCGGTCAGCCAGGTGCCGACTTCGCGGCCGCTGCCGGTCAGCACGTTGAACACGCCATCAGGCAGGCCGGCTTCGGTGTAGATCTCGGCCAGTTTCAGGGTGGTCAGCGAGGTGACTTCCGACGGTTTGAAGATCATCGCGTTGCCAGCGGCCAGGGCTGGGGCGGATTTCCACAGGGCAATCTGGATCGGGTAGTTCCACGCGCCGATACCGACGGTGACGCCCAGCGGCTCGCGGCGGGTGTAGACGAAGGAGCTTTCACGCAGCGGGATCTGCTCGCCTTCGATGGCCGGCACCAGGCCTGCGTAGTACTCCAGCACGTCGGCGCCGGTGACGATGTCGACGTAGCGGGTTTCGGAGTACGACTTGCCGGTGTCCAGGGTTTCCAGCTGAGCCAGCTCATCGTTGCGCTCGCGCAGGATGTCGACGGCGCGGCGCAGGATGCGCGAACGCTGCATGGCGGTCATCGCAGCCCAGACTTTCTGGCCACGCTCGGCGCTTTCGACGGCTTTTTCGACGTCGGCCTGAGTGGCACGTTGCACGTGCGCGAGGACTTCGCCGTTGGCCGGGTTGATGGCCTCGAAGGTGGCATCGCTGCCAGCGTCGACATAACCACCATCAATGTAGAGTTTTTGCGTTCCGAAACGGGCCATAGTGTCCTCGCAAGTGCAGTGTGTGGTTGGCTAGCGCGTCACGCTCCTGCCGGGTTGGCAACGGCCGTGCGCGGTGGTTCAGAAGCCTGGTCGGTTGTGCCCAGGGACTGCTGTTTAGCCAGTTGTAGATCCATGTATTCGTAAGCGATTCGTATCGCCTGGTCGGTGTCGAAAGCATCTCCCGACAACGCGCCACGCAGCCATAGGCCGTCGATCAGGGCCGCCAGCCCGCGGGCTGCCTTGCGCGCATGGTAAAGCGGCAGGACGCGGCGGAACTGACAGCATAGGTTGGAGTACAAGCGGTGATCGTTGATCCGCTGCAACCTGTGCAAATCGGGCTGGTGCATGCTGGACGCCCAGAAGGCCAACCAGGTTTTCATTGCCGGGCCGTTCACCTGGCTGGCATCGAAGTTGCCCTCGATGATCACTTTCAGGTGGGCACGCGGGCTGTCGTCCGTCAGTGCCTGGCGCCGTGCTGCAACGCCTTCGTTGAGCATGTTCATGATGTAACCCATCGTCGCTGCAATCAGGCCATTCTTGTCCCGAAAGTAGTGACTGATGATGCCGTTCGACACGCCGGCCAAACGGGCAATGAGCGCAATGCTGGCATCTCCCAGCCCCACCTGATCGACCGCTAGCAGGGTGGCTTCGATCAATTGTTGGCGGCGGATGGGTTGCATACCGACCTTGGGCATCTTGCATTCTCCTCAGGCCTGACAAGCAGACGACAAGCGGCTGACTCGGCGAAGGCCAGTCTATTTTGTTTTGATTGAACGTTCAATCAATAAAGAATAAGCTCTGCGACAATTTGTGCCATTGACAGTTTTTCAGGCTGTTTCGAGCGCACGGATTGACACCCCAGGAAATCGCGTAACCCCCGGAATACAAGGCGTTGACGGGCATGTGCGATGCGAAATGCAGATTCTGCCGAACGGTCATCGACCTGCGGCAGGCCCTTGGAGCGGGCGGGGTGCTCTGTGACCAATGCGCGCACCACGGTGTTGGATGCGGCGTTTTTTGCAGACCACCTGTCTGTTTTTTTGCAACGTATCGATTCGGGATCACGGTTTCCAGGGTGCTTTTATAACACCTGACGCAGTGGGGGTATTCCACCAATTGCTCGGGAAAAGACTGATTAGCCTCCACAGCCGTACTGCCCGGAGCATTCGTGCAATGAGTTCTGCCTCCCTTACCAAACCCCCCGCCGAGAGGGTCCGGGTCAACAGCGTCGTGTTCTACACCTCGGCGTTGCTGATCCTTGCGTTGACTGCCTTGCTTATCGCTGTACCCGAAACCGCAGGCCAAGTGCTGGGCGTGGCCCAGAAGTGGCTGACGCGCACTTTCGGCTGGTACTACATGCTGGTGATCTGCGGATACCTGGTGTTCGTCGTTTACCTGGCCTTCTCTGACTACGGCAAGCTCAAGCTGGGTGGCAAGGATGACCAGCCCGACTTCAGCTACGGCGCCTGGGCCGGCATGCTGTTCTCGTCCGGTATCGGTATTTCGCTGCTGTACTTCGGCGCTTCCGAGCCGCTGGACCACTATTTCAACCCACCGGAAGGCACGCCCGCCAGCCTCGAAGCCGCGCGCCAGGGCCTGCAGCTGACCTTCCTGCACTGGGGCCTGCACGGCTGGGCGATCTACGCCCTGGTCGGCCTGGCCGTGGGTTACTTCGCCTACCGCCACAACCAGCCGCTGGCACTGCGCTCGGCGCTGTATCCGCTGGTGGGTGAGCGTTGGGTCAAGGGCGCTGCCGGCAATGCCGTGGACATATTCGGCATGTTCGTCACCCTGCTGGGCTTGGTCACCAACCTGGGGATCGGCTCGATGCAGGTGTCTTCGGGCCTTGAGTACCTGTTCGGCATGGACCACAGCAAGACCAACTTGCTGGTGGTCATCCTGGTCATGGCCGGCGTTGCTACCGTGGCCGCAGTGTCGGGCGTGGAAAACGGCATCCGCCGTCTGTCCAACCTGAACATCATCCTGTTCAGCGGCCTGCTGATTTTCGTGCTGCTGGGCGGCGAGACCCTGCACCTGCTCAATGGCTTCGTGCAGAACGTTGGCGACTACCTCAATGGCATCGTGCTGAAGACCTTCGACCTGTACGTCTACGAAGGCGAGGCGGGCAAGTCCGAGCGCTGGTTGGGCCTGTGGACCGTGTTCTATTGGGCCTGGTGGATTTCCTGGGGCCCGTTCGTCGGCATGTTCATTGCCCGTATCTCCAAGGGCCGTACCGTGCGCCAGCTGGTCATGGGCGTGCTGCTGATCCCGCTGGGCTTCACCCTGGCCTGGCTGTCGATCTTCGGCAACACCGCGCTGGACCTGGTGATCAACCAGGGTGCCGTGGAGCTGGGCAAGACGGCCCTTGAGCAGCCGTCGATGTCGATCTACCAGCTGCTGGAATACTTCCCGGCCGCCAAGATCGTGATCGGTGTGGCGGTGTTCGTCGGCTTCGTGCTGTTCCTCACCCCGGCTGACTCCGGCGCGGTGATGATGGCCAACCTGTCGTGCAAAGGCGGCAAGGTTGATGAAGATGCCCCGCACTGGATGGTGGTGTTCTGGTCGGTGATCATCACCCTGGTCACCATCGGCCTGCTGTTCGCCGGCAACTTCGAAGCCATGCAGACCATGGTGGTGCTGGCGGGCCTGCCGTTCTCGGTGGTGCTGGTGCTGTTCATGTTCGGCTTGTACAAGGCCATGAAGCAGGACGTTGCGGTCGAGCAGGAGCGCTCCGAACTGGCCGCCCGTGGCCGCCGCGGCTTCAGCGAGCGCCTGACCCAGCTGGAACTGCAGCCGACCCAGGCTGTGGTGCAGCGCTTCATGGACAAGCAGGTCAGCCCGGCCCTGAAAGAAGCGGCCGAGCAACTGCGCACCCTGGGCTTCGAGGTTGAAACCCGTGTGGGCCAGTCGCGCAACATGATGGGCCTGCGGGTGATGATGGAAGAGGGCAACCCCTTCGTCTATGAAGTGAGCCTGGACGGCTACCTGGCCGCGCCGAGCGAGGCGCCGGTCGAGGGCGAGCCGCAAGTGCAACAGCGCTTCTACCGCGCCGAGGTGTACCTGCACGATGGCAGCCAGGAATACGACCTGATGGGCTTCGCGCCGGAGCAGATCGTGCGTGATGTGCTCGACCAGTTCGAGAGCCATCGCCAGCTGCTGGGGCGTGTGTACAGCTGATCGTTGTGAAAAAGGGCCCTGCTGAACAGCAGGGCTTTTTTTTGGGGGGGGCTTGTCGCTGGATTTTATGCGCCTTTGAGATCGAGCGCCGCCCGCGCGGCGCTCGATTTGCGCACCATCACAAAACCCAAGACAAGCACTTGGCAGCCACACTTCCCCAACATCACGTGAAGAACCTTTTTTGCCCTGCAATAAGTAGCACCAGGTGGCAGAGCTTGCGCGACAGGCTTCCAGCTCATTTACCTGGAGTGCCTTCGTATGACCCCCTCGGACGCATCGACATTCGATTTCAAGCGAGCCGCTGCCCGGCAGTTCGCCGCCCGTCCCACGCTACGCCAGGTCGTCAGCGACCAACTGCTCACGTTATTGCGGACAGAGCTGCCATGGCTGGCCTATGTGCAGCCTGCATTGCCGTCAGCCGATGCGCTCATGCTGGACAGTCCCGACCCTTCCACGCCCTACTGGTCCACTCAGCCACTGGTGGACTGTGTACTGCAGGCCATGCTCGAGTCGCGGTTTCTCGACCTAGAGCCTGTCGAGGGCCGCCATTACAATCTAGGTGTGCTCGAACCCTACCGGTTCGCCGGCTCCCACAGCGCCTTCGACACCCGCCAGCTCAGCGGCCTGAGCGAACCGCTCAATGACCTGATCGAGCAACTGCCGCAGCTTTTTTGCGAGGCGCAGCTCGGCTTTTGGGCGAGTGCCGGGAGTACCGGTGCAAGCCGTGATCATTGGCTGCAGTTGCTGTTGAGCACGGCCCTGTTGCGCGGTCTACCCTTGCAAGGCCTGGATGCCCAGGAGCAGGCCTGCATTCGCGGCCTGATCCGCGGCGGTGCCGACCAGCCCACGGCGAGCTTCGTGCAGGTTCAACTAACCCAGGGTTTGCGTGAATCGGAACAATTGCTTAGCCATTTGCTGGTGACAGGTGAGTGGGATGAGCGGCAGGTGGTGCTCTGGTGTGCGCCGTCTGGCGAGGTGCGCGGCTTTGCCTCGCTGGCCGCTTTCGCCTTGGCCCTGCGTGATGATCTGGCGCAGCGCTACAGCTTCGATGCCATGTCCTGGCAGCTTTATCCGGTTGAGGGCAATGTATTCGCACAGCAGGTGTCGGCGTTGCTGGAAACGCTGTTCACTCAGATGGACAGGGTGAGCTACCGCCGCCTGAAAGATGTCGCCGCGCTGGAGCAACTGTTCGCCCAGATCAGTGACCCCGCGCAGTGGTTCGACAGCTACCCGGACGATACCCCCGCGGTCAAGACCCCGCCGGCGTTGTGGACCAGCTCTGGCAGCGATAGCGTGGCCTTCCGTGCGGGTCTGTTGCAGCTGGCGGTCGATCAGCTCGACGCGGAAGGGGTTGGCGCCATGGACGGCATCCTGAGCCTCAATGATTACACCCGCCAGCGGTTGACTGAACAGATGCAAACCGCTCACGCGCAGGCTATCTCCCCGGATGACCTGCTGATCGAGTTCTTCGTCGCGCTGGGTATTCCGGGAGGTGCAGGCACGGGCGCAGGCGGTGGCGAGCCGGTTGCGTTCGAAGGCAGCAAGACCCTGACCGAGTTCGCCATTGGCAACCTCGGAACGCTCAGTGGCGCCTCTATCCGTCGCATACGGCGCGCTGATGGTACCGCTGCACCGGCATGGCTGGATGCCAATGCCGCTAATCGCTTGGTGAGCCAGATCGATGTGGGTGGAAACTATCCCGCCTACGTCGCACGTCTGCTTGATGACCCGTTGCAACGTGCGCAGCGCATCAAGCGGTTCTGCCGAGAGTGGCGCGATGCCCTGCGCTTCAGCGCATTGGGCGCCAAGCTCGATGGCAAGATCACGGAAGCTGGGCTGCAATGCGTCATTGATTTTTGTGCAGGCCATTTCGACCCGCAAACACCCCGCATGACGCTGATGCCGCTGACCTTGCGACGCCAGCCGCATTCCCGCCAACAGGACCTCGTTCGCGGCATGTATGTGCTGTTCTGTGCCAAGCCTGAGCGGGTGTTGCTGTACCGGCCTTTATACCTGCAGGACACCCTTCGTGAATATTCAACCCTGGCGGCATTGCTCGCTCACATCCAAGAGTCCACGCTACTGCAAGCGAGCATTTTGGACTGGCTGAACCCGCAGGTCCGCCATATTTACGACCATGGCGGGTTCCTTGAGCCGCACATCACCAGCATTGGCATTGACCCGTCCAGTCTACCCGAGCGCCCTGAGCCGCCCGTCATTGAGCCGGTGTTCTGGGCCACCGCTATCGATGAAAAGTTGTACAACGCCAACCGTGATCTACTTATCGAACTAGCGGACCTGCAATCCACCTCGAATGCCGAGCGGCGGTGGGCAACCCTGTCCCAAGGCGCCTGGCTGCTGTTCGATGTGGTGTCGTTGGCGCTGCGTGGCCCGGTGGCCAGCGTGGCGTGGCTGGTGCAACTGATCAGCTCTTTGGAGAATGACCTGCTGGCGCTTGAGCAGGGCGGCGAGTTCGACCGGCCCGCCGCCGTTGCAGATCTGTTGCTGAACTTGAGCATGGTATTGCTGCATGCGCGGCAACCGGCTTCGCACCCTGGAACGGCCGGTACAGCACCCGACGTTTCAGCGTTCGATGGGCCCGCCCCACAGCGAGGGGCTTTTACCGAGGTCTCGGTGGCCCCCTTTGGCGGAAGGGCAGCGGCAATCGGTGAGTTGGCAGCGCTGCCGCAACGCCAATTGGATTTCTCGTGGCGCGGCAATCAAGGATTCAACTGGCTTGCGCCTGAGCAGCGGCAGGCGCTTCGCACCCTGCGTACGGGGGTATTGCTACCCGGCTCGGCATTGCAGGTCACGGGCGAGACAGCAGGGCTGTATCAGGTCGACGGGCGCCTGTACGCGGCCATGGACGCCGATGCTTATCGGGTGGAACTGATCGACGGCAGTGTGCGGGTGGTCGATGGCAAGGGTGGCTACGGCCCATGGTTGAGCCATGCACAAGGCGTTTGGCGTGTCGACGGTTCGCTTCGTCTTTTAGGTGGGATGAAGCGGAGTACACGCAAGAACCTCGCCGATAGCTTCCGCAAGTACCACACTACTGTTGTGAAACTTAATGAACAGGTCACAGCTGCGTCGCAGCGCTTTACCCAGGTCGGCGCCAGCATCACGGATTTGGGAGAAAAAGTCACAAGGCTGGAGGCGCTACTGGAAAGGGAGCGAGGCAGGCTGACGGTGGCCGTCACAGACAGCGAGCAGGCCGCGTCTAGGGCAATAATTACCACGTACGAAACGCGTCAAGCCGAATGGGAAGCGCAAAGCCGTAGCAAGCGCAATGAAGCGGTTGAGCTGGTTGAAGGGATCGTTCGGGACTGCCAGGAGATTCTTCGCACGATCAATACCATGTTTGAACCCAAATATGCCCGCGAACGGCTACCGGGGGTGGAGGCAGGTCTGACAGAGCAGCGGCGTGAGGTTCAGCTCAGCCTGATCCGCAACAGCGATTTCATCTTCAATGAGCTCTGGGAATTGGCGGAATACCAGGAGCTGACCACTATGCAACAGCGCCTTCATGGGCGGCCTGTGCAACAGGTGCTTGAGGCGTATCAGGCTTATCGCCGCCAGCTCGAAGGCGTCGTGGCGTTTCAGGATCGCATGCTGGCTGCATTCGAACATCTCGATGAGCTATTGGTCGATGTGCCAGGCGAGGTGATCATCAGCAATGCCCCCGAACCGCAAAGCCTCACCGTTGATGCATTTATTGCCAAGCGTACGTTCAGCACGGTTCAGTTCCGTTTCCATCAGGTGTTGAACCTTGCCGATTTGGCTTTACACCTGGATAGCATCGATGGTCAGCGCACAATCAATGTATTCCGGGAGGAGCTGTCGGGGCTGTCATTGCGTAACGCGGGGGGTGCCCATGGTGAGCTCGACTTCGCCAACCTGCCGCTCGAGGACCGTATCACCATCTTGCAGGAGGCATGGGACGAATACGCAGCTGCGCTGGTCAACAGCTTGCGAATTCGCGAAACGGGTGGGGCGTTGATCGACGTTTCGATGCTGGACCGCTACCGGACGGAGTTGGAGAAGCTCAAGCGTGATGCAGGGCGTCGGTTGGTCGCGTTGATCAAGGAGCAGGAGGGTGCCCGTGCGCCTGACGCGCGCTTGCCTTACATCATCTCCAGCGAGCCGCAGCGGGCGATGCGTAACGCGGAAGGGCAGATTCTGATCGGCAAAAAAGAACTCGATGCCGAGGGTCAGGAGGTGTACCAGGTACGTGATCCGTTCAATAACTCGGTGTTGGTCACCTTTGACTGGAGGGACGGCCAATGGCATGAGCGAGGCCGTGAGCCAGCACCGGCCGAACCCGAGATTGCCGCAACTGATACGGCGTTTCGGGTGCAGGCGCTGCTGGACGAGAACGATCAGCTTCTGTTGAAGGCCGACGAATACGTGGTGAATGACCTTAAAGGCACGTTGCTTGCGCGCCTGTTTGATCTTCAAATAGACAAGCTGGGGCAGGCGGCAACGATATTGGGCGAGGAAGGCGCCAACGCCACCCTTATAAGACGCCTGGAGGTTGCCTCGGACCAGATGCGGTCGCAAAAAAACCTCAAGCTGACCATGCTGTACACCGACACGCGCTACCCCAGCGCCGATGCGTTACGTTTTCTGCATGAACAGAACCTGATCAAGGTGGAGTACGTCGCCCCGCGTCAGGTCATGGCCAATGGCAGCACCTTCGACGAGTACAAGATCATGCGTCTGGCGCAACCAGGCGCCGCATCAGGCCGGCCGTTGTGGGCAGCACACTTCCACATGCCTGCCGCCGATGCGCTGGCGCGTGACTTTACCTTGGGCCATTTGAAAACCTGGAGTCAGCGTCGCTTGAGTGGGCGTGAGGAAGGCTCAACCCAGCGGGTGCACAGAGGTAAACTCACCCTGGAACAGGCGCGCGGCATCATACCGTTCGATTGAGGCGTTCAGCGGTTGCTGTACCGGCCATGTTTGCCGTGGGCAGGCATGGCCTGGTTGCCGCGCTCGGCAATCATCTGCTTGAGCCCGATCAGCTCAACGCCCTGGCTTCTCAGGCGCGGGATTTCCCGTGCCAGCACTTCGAGGGTCTGCGGGTAGGGGTGGCCGATCAACACGGCCGAGCCTTGCTTGCGGGCCATCGCGATACCCAGTTGCAGTTGCCTGGCAATGGCTTCGGGGGTGCGCACGTCATCCAGGAACACATCCCGCGACACGTGTGCCACATCCTGCGCCTGAGCTTCGGCGGCGGCCACCGTGGCGGCACTGGTGCGGCTGTCGACGAAGAACAGGTGGCGGCGCTGCAGTTCGCCCATCAGCCAGGTCATGGCTTCGCGTTGGGCGGTCATGCGGCTGCCCATGTGGTTGTTGATGCCGGCCGCGTACGGCACCCTGGCCAAGGCCGCGTCGAGCCGGCTGGCCAGTTCGGGCAGCGGTAGCCCTGGGTGCCAGGCATAGGGGCCGGTAGCCGGGTCCATGGGCATGTGCAGGATCACGGTCTTGTGGGCTTTGTGTGCCTGGCGGGCGAAATCGCTGGCGTGCGGGGTGTCGGGCATGATTGCCATGGTGACCGGGCCGGGCAGGGCGAGCGTGCGGCTGTCACGCTCGGTGCTCTGGCCCAGGTCGTCGATGATGATGCTCATGTAGGCCTTGCTGGCCGGCGCCGCTTGGGCGACGCCGACTAACAGGCAGCACAGCAGACACAGCAGATACCGCATGGGCGCGATCACTTACCCGAGGTGATGTTCAAGCCCTTGAGCAGGCTCAGGGCCTGGCTCAGCTGGAAGTCATCGTCCTGCGGCCGTTCCTTGCGCTTGCTGCTGCCGGTCGGGCGCTCGGCGCCGCCGTTGCCGTTGCCCAAGTGGCCCTGCAGGTCGGCTTCCTTGAAGTTGTCGGTATCGATTTCGGCAGTGAGTTTGGCCGGGCGCACTTCGATGTCCGGCACAATGCCCTGGGCTTGGATCGAGCGGCCGTTGGGGGTGTAGTACAGCGCAGTGGTGAGCTTCAGGGCGCGGTCGTTGGCCAGCGGCAGCACGGTTTGCACCGAGCCTTTGCCGAAGCTGTCGGTGCCCATCAGCACGGCGCGCTTCTGGTCCTGCAGGGCGCCAGCGACGATTTCAGACGCCGAGGCGCTGCCGCCGTTGATCAGCACCACCAATGGCACGCCTTCGCTGGCGTCGGCCGGGTCGGCAGAGAAGCGCAGCTCGGAGTTGGCGATACGGCCCTTGGTGTAGACGATCAGGCCCTTGGTCAGGAAGTGGTCGGCCACTTCGACCGCCGACTGCAGCACGCCGCCGGGGTTGTTGCGCAGGTCGAGCACCACCCCGCGCAGCTTCTTGCCATTGTCCTTGCGCAGCTTGGCCAGCGCCTTGCCCACCTCGTCGCCGGTCTTGACCTGGAACTGGGTGATGCGGATGTAGCCGTAGTCGTTTTCCAGCAGCTGGCTTTTCACGCTCTTGACCTGGATCACCGCGCGGGCGAGGGTCACGTCGAACGGGTTGCCGCCATCGCGGACCAGGGTCAGGGTGATTTTTTCGCCGACCTTGCCGCGCATCTTGTCCACGGCTTCGGTCATGGTCTGGCCACGGGTCGGGGCGCCGTTGATCTTGACGATCAGGTCACCGGCCTGCACGCCAGCCCGGGAGGCGGGGGTGTCATCGATGGGCGAGACCACCTTGATGAAGCCGTCTTCCTGGCCCACTTCAATACCCAGGCCACCAAATTCGCCGCTGGTGCTCTCTTGCAGCTCCTGGAAGTCCTCGGGGCCGAGGTAGGCCGAGTGCGGGTCAAGGTTGCTGAGCATGCCCTTGATGGCGTTTTCCAGCAGGGTCTTGTCGTCCACCGGCTCAACGTAAGCGGCCTTGATGCGGTCCATGACCTCGGCGAAGGTGCGCAACTCCTCCAGCGGCAGCGGCGCCTTGGCCGTCACCTCGGTAGCTGGCACCGCTGCTGGCTTGGCCGGCTCTGCGGCAATGGCCAGGGGCGCGCCGACCGCCAGGGCGATGGACAGGGCCAGCTGGGTGAGACGAGGCGAGTGCAGCATGTCGAACGAACTCCTGATCCTGAAGGCGCTCCGTGAGGAGCATCGGCGCAGCATTCAGGCTACGCCGTAAAAAGGTGAACTGGGTTGTTTTTCGGACAAACCCTAGCCTCTGCACCACTGCGACGGGTCGGTAGGCCGGCCCTGCTGGCGGATGGCGAAGTACAAGCCTGCGCTGTCCTGGCCACCGCTGTCACCCACGGTGGAGATGGCTTCGCCGGCTTTGACGATGTCACCGGCGCTCTTGAGCAGGCTCTGGTTGTGGCCGTACAGGCTCAGGTAACCATTACCATGGTCGAGAATGACCAGAAGTCCAGCACCGCGCAACCAGTCGGCAAACACCACACGGCCGCCGTGTACGGCGCGTACTTGCGTGCCTGGGTTGGCGCTGATCATCACCCCGTCCCATTTGGCCCGGGCGTCACTGCCGCGTGCATCGCCGAAGCGTGCCAGCAATCGACCATTGACGGGCCACGGAAGTTTGCCCCGTGCAGCAGAAAAAGCGCCGCCGTAGTTGGCACTATCGCTGGAAACCATCGGGCCCAGGGTGGTGCGGGCCTTTTTCGGCGGCTCGACCGGCTCGCGGGCTTCTTCGCGCGCAGCGGCGGCGGCCAGGGCTTCCTGCTGGCGGCGTTTTTCCGCCTCTTGCTGGGCCAACAGGGCTTTCTTGCGCGCTTCCTCTGCCTCGCGGGCCTGGCGTGCCAGGGTTTCCTCGATGGTCTTGAGTACTTTGCCAAGGTCCGCCTGGTCCTGCTCGCGGGCCTGCAGCTTCTGGTCGCGGTCTTTCATGTCGTTGTTGAGCTTGGCCAGTACTTGCTGGCGCTTGCTGCGCTCGGTCTCGAGGGCCTGGCGGCGGCTGTCGAGGTCGGCGCGCTGGGCCAGCAGTTGCTCCTGCTGGCGGGCGATGTCCTGCTCGACGTTGGCCAACTGGCGCAGGGTCTCGTTGAAGGTGCGCAGTTGCTCCAGGCGCGCCTTGCTCAGGTAATCGTAATAGGTGAGGGTGCGGGCGAATTTCTCGGGGTTCTGCTGGTTGAGCAGCAGCTTGAGGTATTCCTCGCGGCCGTTCTGGTAGGCGGAACGGGCCTGGATGGCAATCAGCCGTTGTTGTTCAACGCGGGCGCTCTGGAGTTTTTTTTTCTCGGTATCAAGGCGCTCCAGCTCGCCCTCGGTCTTTTTTAGTTCTTGTTGCAGAGCCTCCACCTGTTTCTCGAGGTTGCCGATGTCGGTCTCGGTGGACTTGAGGTCTTTCTGCACGCCGGATTTCTCTTCCTGGAGCTTGCCCAGCATCTTCTTGAGCTCGGCGATGTCCTGGCGGGTGGCGTCCAGTTGTTGCTGGGTCTGTGCGCGCTCATCGGCAAATGCCGGGCTGAGCAGGCAAGACAGGGCGAGTAGGATCAGGGCGCGGAGCATGGGGTTGGGCGTACCAGGGATGGAGACTGGCCTAGTATGCCCGCGCGAGCCTGCAAAAAAAACGCCTCGCGGCAGATGCGGCGAGGCGTTTGTCTGGAAACCTTGAATCTGGGGCCGCTTTGCGGCCCATTCGCAGCGCAAGGCTGCTCCTACAGGCGGTGCGCAGGCCATTGTAGGAGCAGCCTTGTGCTGCGAATGAAGGCAACTCAGGCGTCGATCAGGATCGACGTCCCGGTCATTTCCACAGGCTTTTCCAGCCCCAGCAGTTTCAGCATGGTCGGCGCCACGTCGGCCAGCACGCCGCCTTCGCGGACGTTGACCTTGCGCTTGCCCACATAGATGAACGGCACTGGCTCGGTGGTGTGCGCGGTGTGCGCTTGGCCGGTGCAGGCGTCTTCCATTTGCTCGACGTTGCCGTGGTCGGCGGTGATCAGCGCTTCACCGTCGACTTTATCCAGCGCCTCGACGATACGCCCAACACAGGTATCCAGCGCTTCGACGGCCTTGACCGCGGCCTCGAACACGCCCGTGTGGCCGACCATGTCGCCGTTGGCGTAGTTGACGATGATCACGTCGAAACGCTGTTGCTCGATGGCTTCGACGATGCGGTCGGTGACTTCCGGCGCGTTCATTTCCGGTTGCAGGTCGTAGGTGGCGACCTTCGGCGATGGGATCAGGATGCGCTCTTCGCCTTCGAACGGCTCTTCACGGCCGCCCGAGAAGAAGAACGTGACGTGCGCGTACTTTTCGGTCTCGGCGATGCGCAGCTGGGTCTTGCCATTCTTGGCCAGGTATTCGCCCAGCACGTTGTCCAGGCTGGACGGTGCAAAGGCTGCTGGCGCCGGGATTTTTGCCGAATACTGGGTCAGGCCGATGTAGGCCGCCATCTTCGGCAGGCGCGCACGCGGGAATTCGTTGAAGTCCGGCTCGACGAAGGCACGCGACAGTTCGCGGGCGCGGTCGGCGCGGAAGTTCATGAAGATCACCGCGTCGCCGTCTTCGACCTTGACCGCCTCGCCAATGCGCGTGGCTTTGACGAACTCGTCGTTTTCTTCACGGGCGTAGGCGGCTTCAAGGCCGGCCAGGGCGGTGTCTGCGGTGTAGTCGGCAACGCTGTCGACGATCAGGTTGTAGGCCGCGGCAACGCGGTCCCAACGGTTGTCGCGGTCCATGGCGAAGTAGCGGCCGATGAGGCTGGCGATGCGGCCCTTGCCCAGCTTGGCGAAGGTCTTGTCGAGCAGCTCGATGGACGACTCGGCGCTGCGCGGCGGCGTGTCGCGGCCGTCGAGGAAGGCGTGCAGGTAGATTTTTTCAGCGCCACGCTGTGCGGCCAGTTCGGCCATCGCGATCAGGTGGTCCTGGTGGCTGTGCACGCCGCCGTCGGACAGCAAACCGAGGATGTGCACGGCCTTGCCGGCACCGACAGCCTTGTCTACCGCGCCGGTGAGCACCGGGTTGCTGAAGAACTCGCCATCACGAATAGCCTTGGTGACCCGGGTGAAGTCCTGGTAGACGACGCGGCCGGCACCGAGGTTCATGTGGCCGACTTCGGAGTTGCCCATCTGCCCGTCTGGCAGGCCGACATCCATGCCTGAACCGGAGATCAAGCCGTGCGGCTGACTGGCGCGCAGGCGGTCATAGACCGGTGTGTTGGCGGCATAGATGGCGTTGTATTCGGGGCTTTCGCTGTGGCCGAAGCCATCCAGGATGATCAGGACCAGGGGTTTGGGCGTACTCGTCATCAATCAAACTCACGGTTGTTCAAAGATGATAAAGACACGCATTTTAGGGCAAATGCGCCATCAACGGCGAATATTCGTCCCATCCCCCGACCGGCGCAGCCAGCGTGCCAGGGCAAAGCTGCTTTTCTGGCCGGCCAGTCGGGCTTTGGTGGTCATGGGGGGCTGTGTATACTGGCCGGCATTTTCAATCGCCTGGAACACCGCTGATGGTTGCTCACCTGATTCAATTCGCGACAGATCACTACATCCTGGTTGCGATCTTCGTTGTTCTGCTGGTCCTGCTGCTCATCAATGAAGTCCGCCGTGGCGGCCAGAGCCTGAGCAATGGCCAGTTGACTGCCCTGGTCAACGCTGACAAGGCCCTGGTCATCGATATCCGCACTGCCAAGGAATATTCCGCGGGCCACATCGTGGGTGCCGTGAACATCCCGCAGGACAAGCTGGTCAGCCGTATGGCCGAGCTGGAAAAGCACAAAGAGAAGACCCTGATCATCGTCGATGCGATGGGCCAGCAGTCCGGCACGCTTTGCCGCGAGCTGCTCAAAGCTGGTTACAACGCCGCTAAGTTGAGCGGTGGCGTTTCCAGCTGGAAAGCCGATAACCTGCCCCTGGTGAAGTGATATGAAGCCCGTCATCGTTTATTCCAGCGACTACTGCCCCTACTGCATGCGCGCCAAATACCTGCTCGAGAGCAAGGGCGTTGCGTTCGAGGAAATCAAGGTCGACGGCAAACCGCAGGTTCGCGCCGAAATGAGCCAGAAGGCCGGCCGTACGTCGGTGCCACAGATCTGGATCGGCAGCACCCATGTCGGTGGATGCGATGACCTCTATGCCCTGGAGCGCGCCGGCAAGCTCGACGCGCTGCTGGCGGCCTGATTTGCACTGCATTCAAAAACATTAGGATAAGGATCTGCCATGACTGACCAACAGACCAACGGCGCAGCTGCCGAAGACAACAGCCCTCAGTTCTCCCTGCAGCGCATCTACGTGCGTGACCTGTCGTTCGAGGCCCCGAAAAGCCCGCAGATCTTCCGCCAGCAGTGGGAGCCGAGCGTTGCCCTGGACCTGAACACCAAGCAGAAAGCCCTGGAAGGCGACTTCCATGAAGTGGTGCTGACCCTGTCGGTTACCGTCAAGAACGGTGACGAAGTGGCCTTCATCGCTGAAGTGCAGCAGGCCGGCATCTTCCTGATCGCCAACCTCGACGCTTCGTCGATGAGCCACACCCTCGGCGCGTTCTGCCCGAACATCCTGTTCCCGTACGCCCGTGAGACCCTGGACAGCCTGGTCACCCGCGGTTCGTTCCCAGCGCTGATGCTGTCGCCGGTCAACTTCGACGCCCTGTACGCGCAAGAGCTGCAGCGTATGCAGGAAGCGGGCGAGACGCCTACTGTGCAGTAATAGCTGCCGGTTTCAGAAAGGCGCCTCACGGGGCGCTTTTTTATTGCCTGTTCTGGCCTCTTCGCGGGGCAGGCCCGCTCCCACATTGAGATGCTTACGCCAAACCATTGTGGGAGCGGGCTTGCCCCGCGAAGAGGCCGTTCCTGCCAATGGGTCAGCTTCCGGCAAACCCGTTCTGCCGCCAGGCCTCGTACACCGTCACCGCCACGGTATTGGACAGGTTCAGGCTCCGGCACCCCGGCCGCATCGGCAGGCGCAAGCGCTGCTCGGCCGGCAGGCTGTCCAGCACGTCGGCTGGCAAGCCGCGGCTTTCGGGGCCAAACAGGAAGGCGTCGCCCGGCTGGTAAGCCACTTCATGGAAGGGGTGCGAGCCCTTGGTGGTGAAGGCGAACAGCCGTGGGTTACCCAGGCTTTCCAGGCATCCGGCCAGGCTCTCGTGGCGCTTGAGCGTGGCATACTCGTGGTAGTCCAGCCCCGCCCTGCGCAGGCGCTTGTCATCCAGTTCGAAGCTGATGGGCTCGATCAGGTGCAGGTGGCAACCGCTGTTGGCGCAGAGGCGAATGATGTTGCCGGTATTCGGCGGAATTTCTGGTTGAAAAAGGATGACGTGAAACATGCACGGCTCCAGGCGTGAAGATGACGAGCATTCTACCCCTGAACCGGACCTGCGTTCGAAGGCCTTCCCACGCGTGATGCTATCGCTGGCCATTGTCGGCCTGATGGTGGGCTTGATGATCGGCCGCCTGACCACCCCCGATGAGCGGGTGCTGGAGCAGGTTGAGGTGGTACAAGACGGGCTCGACCTATGGTTCAACGAAGAGCCGAAGCTGCATGGCGAGAACGTCGAGGGGACGGTTGCCGTGCTGTTCGAGGCCCAGGGCAAGGCCCAGCGGGGGCAATTGAGCCTGCAGGGCAAACCGGTGGGCTGGCGTGTGCAGAAAAGCGAGGAAGGGCTGTTGCTGACGGTGGTGGCCGCGCGCCCACTGCACGGCGAGTGGGCCGGTGCAGAGGACGCTGGGCGTTGGCGTGTGCAGGTGAGGCTGCACGAATAAAAGAGGGGATGTCCCGGCCTGCCTGTACCAGGGTCCCCAAAACTTGCGCTATTGCAAATAAAAGAGGGGTTTTCCCGGCCTGCCTGTACCGAGGACCCCGAAACTGGAGATACAGGACTTATTGCAGGGGGCGTGCCAGTTTTGCAAAACCCGGAAACATTGGCTTTCAGGGCTTTTTTGCCAGGTTTTGAGGGTTTTTGTGCCTTCGTGCGGTGCAGAGGGCACAGGATCGGTGCATTGCGGCTGAAATAAAAAGGGCCGCTCTAAAGCGTCATGCTGTTCACTTAAGTTATCCATCGCCTGTATTGGGGCCGCTTTGCGGCCCATCGCGGCACAAGGCCGCTCCCACAATGTTCGCGCATGCCCTGTGAATAGGGGCATAACGCGGTCGGTGTGGGAGCGGCCTTGTGCCGCGATGGGCCGCAGAGCGGCCCCAGTATTCAATGACCTACGTACAACTCAATGGTCTTCGCTGTCATCCTCATCGCCGCCGGCGACATTCATCCCCAGCTCCTTGATTTTGCGCGTCAAGGTATTGCGCCCCCAGCCCAGCAACAACGCCGCATCCCGACGCCGGCCGGCCGTGTGCTTGAGGGCGGTCTCGATCATGATCCGTTCGAAACTGGGCACCGCACTGTCGAGCAGGTTCGATTGGCCACGGGCCAGCGCCTGGTCCGCCCACTGGCGCAGCGCCTGTTCCCAGTTGGTCACGGGGGCCGCGTCCTGCGGCAGGTTGAGCAACTCGGGAGGCAAGTCACCGATCAGCACTTCACGGCTGGACGCCATCACGGTGATCCAGCGGCAGGTGTTTTCCATCTGCCGCACGTTGCCCGGCCACGGCAGGTTGCGGATGAACTCTTCGGTTTCCGGCTTCAGCAGTTTTGGCTCCACCGCCAGCTCCTGCGCGGCGCGGGCGAGGAAGTGGCGGGCGAGCGCAGGGATATCTTCGCGGCGGTCGGCCAGGCGCGGAATGTGGATGCGGATCACATTGAGCCGGTGGAACAAGTCCTCGCGGAACTTGCCAGCCTGCACCAACGACTCCAGGTTCTGGTGGGTGGCGGCAATGATGCGCACATCCACCTTGACCGGCACGTGGCCACCCACCCGGTAGAACTCGCCATCGGCCAGCACCCGCAGCAGGCGGGTCTGGGTGTCGGCGGGCATGTCGCCGATCTCGTCGAGGAACAACGTACCGCCGTCGGCCTGCTCGAAGCGACCGCGGCGCAGGTTTGCCGCACCGGTGAAGGCGCCTTTCTCATGGCCGAACAGCTCGGACTCCATCAGGTCTTTGGGGATGGCTGCCATGTTCAGGGCAATGAACGGTGACGCCGCACGCGGGCTGTGGCGGTGCAACGCATGCGCCACCAGCTCTTTGCCGGTGCCGGACTCACCGTTGATCAGTACCGTGATGTTGGAGTGGCTCAGGCGACCGATGGCGCGGAACACCTCCTGCATCGCCGGCGCTTCGCCGATGATCTCTGGCGTACGGGCCAAGGCTTGTGGCACATCGAGGCCTTGCTGCTCCTGGGCATGCTGGTTGGCGCGCTTGACCAGCGACACTGCCTCGTCCACGTCGAACGGCTTGGGCAGGTACTCGAAGGCGCCGCCCTGGTAGGACGCCACGGCACTGTCGAGGTCGGAGTGAGCGGTCATGATGATGACCGGCAGGCGCGGGTGCTGTTCGCGGATCTGGGCCAGCAGGTCAAGGCCGCTGGTGCCCGGCATGCGGATGTCGGAAATGATCACATCCGGTTGCTGGCGGGCCAGGCGGCCCATCACGCCATCAGCGCTGTCGAAGCTCTGGGTGGTCATGCCTTCCTGTTGCAGGGCTTTTTCCAGGACCCAGCGGATGGAGCGATCATCGTCGACGATCCATACGGTTTCACTTCGGCTCATGAGGCGGTGGCTCCTTGTTCCAGAGGCAGGTAGATCGAGAAGGCGGTATGGCCCGCGTGGCTTTCACACTCGATCAGGCCCTGGTGCTGGCTGATGATGTTCTGGGTGATGGCCAGGCCCAGCCCGGTACCGTCCGGGCGCCCGCTGACCATGGGATAGAAAAGCGTGTCTTGCAGTTCCGACGGGATGCCCGGGCCGTTGTCGATGATCTCGACGCGTGCCACCAGCCGGTGGCGCACATGGCCGATGGTGAACTGGCGCAGCGCACGGCTGCGCAGGGTGATGCGGCCCAGGCGCAATTCGTTCTGCGAGCTTATCGCCTGCATGGCGTTGCGCACGATGTTCAGCACCGCCTGGATCATCTGCTCACGGTCGATCAGCACATCCGGCAGGCTCGGGTCGTAGTCGCGCACCAACGTGATGCAGCCCTGGCTTTCGGCGTCCACCAGGCTGCAGACCCGCTCCAGCACTTCGTGGATGTTGGTCATGGCCAGCGAGGGCAGTTTGTTCGAGCCCAGCATACGGTCGACCAGGTTGCGCAGGCGGTCGGCCTCTTCGATGATCACGTTGGTGTAGTCGCGCAGGCCCTCTTCAGGCAGCTCGCGGGCCAACAGCTGCGCCGCGCCGCGGATGCCACCGAGCGGGTTCTTGATCTCGTGGGCCAGGCCACGCACCAGCATCTTGGTGGTTTCCTGCTTGCTCAGCTGGGCTTCTTCCTTGGTGATGCGCAGCAGCCGATCGCGCGGGTGCACCTCGAGCAGCAGCAGGGTCTGGCCCTGGTGCAGAATCGGCGTGACAGCGTAGTCGACGGTGATGGTCTGCCCAGTCAGCGAGGTCAGCTGCGCCTCGCGCTTGGTGAACGGGTGCGCCTGTTCAACCGCCTGGCGCAGCGAGCTGAGCGCTTCGGTCGACTCGGTGAACAGCTCGCTGATGAACTGCCCATGGCTGCGCTGGCCACTGACGGCCAACAGCATTTCTGCCGCCGGGTTCATGTATTCCAGGCGCAGCTCGGCGTTCAGCAGGAGCGTGGCGGTGGTCAGGTTGTCCAGAAGCAGACGGTGCTGTGCATCGCTGATGGTCATAAGGCGTCGTTGACCTCTTTTGGCGCTTGCCTGGCACTAGGTGGCCAGAGCCGGGCGCGCTGTGGATCCGCTGATGCCAGGAAAATGCAAGAAACAAACCAAAGCTCCGAAAAGAAGCGAGATTTGCCCATAAAGGCCTGTATCTGCGCACTTTCGGATCAGAAACTCTGGATGAAACGTTTCACTTGACCCAGATTGGGGAGCAAATAGGGGCACGGCTGGCAGTGGTGCACCAAGATAGAGCATAGCGGGAGTGGCGAGGGTTCTGCGTGGGCAGAAACAAAAACGGCCTCCCGAAGGAGGCCGTCTTGATCACGTCATCGGCGCCAGGCGCCGATCAGATCAGCAGCTGTAGTACAGCTCGTATTCCAGCGGGTGCACGAAGGTACGGACCTTGATCTCTTCTTCGCTCTTCAGCTCGATGAAGGCATCGATGAAGTCGTCGGAGAACACGCCGCCCTTGGTCAGGAACGCTCGGCCTTTATCCAGCTCTTCCAGGGCCTCTTTCAGGCTGCCGCAGACTTGCGGGATGTCTTTCGCCTCTTCAGGCGGCAGGTCGTACAGGTTCTTGTCGGCAGCATCGCCTGGGTGGATCTTGTTCTGGATGCCGTCCAGGCCAGCCATCAGCAGGGCCGCGAAGGCCAGGTACGGGTTGGCCGATGGGTCCGGGAAGCGCGCTTCGATACGGCGGGCTTTCGGGCTGCCGACGTACGGAATACGGATCGAGGCGGAACGGTTGCGCGCCGAGTAGGCCAGCATCACCGGGGCTTCGAAGCCTGGAACCAGACGCTTGTAGGAGTTGGTCGACGGGTTGGTGAAGCCGTTCAGGGCCTTACCGTGCTTGATGATACCGCCGATGAAGTACAGGGCGGTGTCGGACAGGCCGGCATAGCCTTCACCCGAGAAGGTGTTCTTGCCGTCTTTCCAGATCGACATGTGCACGTGCATGCCCGAGCCGTTGTCGCCGTACAGTGGCTTCGGCATGAAGGTGGCGGTACGGCCGTAGGCGTCGGCAACGTTGTGCACGACGTACTTCAGGGCCTGTACTTCGTCAGCCTTCTTCACCAGGGTGTTGAACTTGACGCCGATTTCGTTCTGGCCGGCAGTCGCCACTTCGTGGTGGTGAACTTCAACGGTCTGACCCATTTCTTCCAGTGCGTTGCACATGGCAGTACGGATTTCGTGGTCGTGGTCGAACGGCGGAACTGGGAAGTAGCCGCCTTTGACGCCAGGACGGTGGCCTTTGTTGCCGCCTTCCACGTCAGCGCCAGTCATCCACGAGCCTTGCTCGGAGAAGATCTTGAACATCGAGCCGGAGATGTCCGACTGGAACTTCACTTCGTCGAAGATGAAGAACTCAGGCTCTGGGCCGGCGAATACGGTGTCACCGATGCCGGTGCTCTTCAGGTACTCTTCGGCGCGCTTGGCGATGCCGCGTGGGTCGCGATCGTAGCCCTGCATGCTCGACGGGTCGACGATGTCGCAGGTGATGATCAGGGTTGGCTCTTCGGTGAACGGGTCCAGCACGGCGGTGTCATCGACCGGCATCAGGATCATGTCGGAGGCTTCGATGCCTTTCCAGCCAGCGATGGAGGAACCGTCGAACATCTTGCCGACTTCGAAGAAATCTTCGTCCAGGCCATCACGCGCCGGCATGGTCACGTGGTGCTGAATGCCTTTGGTGTCCGTGAAACGCAGATCAATCCACTTGACGTCATGATCTTTGATGAGTTGAACCGACTTCGACATGTTGTCCTCCGGATGGTCTAGAGCGCGGTGGGCCGCTGCCCTGGAAAAAGGGTGTTGCCGGGCGCGGATAGTCGGCCAAGCTTACCTGCCTCACAAGGGAGCAAATTGCATGCCAGTGCCCGAAAATGGCGAGGGCGGGATAAAAGAGGGCGTTTGCGGGCATCTGGCGACAGGGTAGTGGGGAAAAGTGCACTCTTAAGATGCGGTTTTTAGTACCAGTGCACCAATAGTGTGCACGTGCTTAGTGTTGTGCTTTCTTTCAGGGCCTCTTCGCGGGTGAACCCGCTCCCACAGGGACCGCAGGGATTTCGAAGATTGTGCAATCCCCTGTAGGAGCGGGTTTACCCGCGAAAGGGCCGGAACAGGCACCCCAAAACCCCGGCCTTGCATTTATCTCAAAGCTTCTGATCAAAAGTTGGTCAAATCCTGAGCAATTTCCGATATAATTCGCGCCCCTCATTTTCGGCAGGCCCTGCGCGCGCTGTTAACCAATGAAACTTATCGTCAAAGTCTTCCCAGAAATCACCATCAAGAGCCGGCCGGTGCGCAAGCGCTTCATCCGTCAGCTCGGCAAGAACATCCGCAACGTGCTCAAGGATCTGGATCCTGAGCTCGCGGTCGATGGTGTCTGGGACAATCTCGAAGTGGTCACCCGCGTCGAAGACGAGAAGGTCCAGCGCGAGATGATCGAGCGCCTCACCTGCACGCCGGGTATCACCCACTTCCTGCAGGTCGAGGAATACCCGCTCGGCGACTTCGACGACATCGTCGAGAAGTGCAAGCAGCACTTCGGTCACCTGCTGGCGGGCAAGCACTTCGCGGTACGCTGCAAGCGCGGCGGCCACCACGACTTCACGTCGATGGACGTCGACCGCTACGTCGGCAGCCAGCTGCGTCAGCAGTGCGGCGCCGCCGGCATCGAGCTGAAGAACCCGGAAGTCCTGGTGCGCATCGAAATTCGCAACCAGCGCCTGTACGTGATCCACAACCAGCACCAGGGCATCGGCGGCTATCCGCTGGGCGCCCTCGAGCAAACCCTGGTATTGATGTCCGGTGGCTTCGACTCCACCGTGGCGGCCTACCAGATGATGCGCCGTGGCCTGATGACCCACTTCTGCTTCTTCAACCTCGGCGGCCGTGCTCACGAGCTGGGGGTGATGGAAGTTGCCCACTACCTGTGGAAAAAGTACGGCAGCAGCCAGCGCGTGCTGTTCATCAGCGTGCCGTTCGAAGAAGTGGTCGGCGAGATCCTCAACAAGGTCGACAACAGCTACATGGGCGTGACCCTCAAGCGCATGATGTTGCGCGGCGCCGCCCATATGGCCGACCGCCTGCAGATCGACGCGCTGGTCACCGGCGAGGCGATTTCCCAGGTCTCCAGCCAGACCCTGCCGAACCTGTCGATCATCGACTCGGCGACCGACAAGCTGGTGCTGCGCCCGCTGCTGGCCAGCCACAAGCAGGACATCATCGACCAGGCCACCGAAATCGGCACCGCCGACTTCGCCAAGCACATGCCTGAATACTGCGGCGTGATCTCGGTAAACCCGACCACCCACGCCAAGCGTCACCGCATGGAGCATGAAGAGAAGCAATTCGACATGGCCGTGCTGGAGCGCGCCCTCGAACGCGCCAAGTTCATCTCGATCGACCACGTGATCGATGAGCTGGGCAAGGACGTCGAGGTGGAAGAAGTGCGCGAAGCGCTGCCTGGCCAGATCGTCATCGACATCCGTCACCCCGATGCCCAGGAAGACGAACCCCTGGTGATCGAGGGCATCGAAGTCCAAGTGATGCCATTTTATGCAATTAATAGTCGCTTCAAGCAGCTGGATGAAACACGCCAGTACCTGCTGTATTGCGACAAGGGTGTGATGAGCCGACTGCACGCACACCACCTGCTCAGTGAGGGACATGCCAATGTGCGTGTTTATCGTCCGGCATAAGACGCCAGGGCTGTATGGCGGCAGCATCCGCCATCGCCCTCCCGACCGCCGGGCCTGCTGAGCCTTATACCTTACATATTGGTCGCCTAGACTAGGCGGCAACCGAATCCTCTGATCGAGATACACTTGTGATCGAAAATCTGCGTAACATCGCCATCATCGCCCACGTTGACCATGGTAAAACCACGTTGGTCGACAAACTCCTGCGTCAGTCCGGCACTCTGGAGCGTAACGAGCTCAACGACGAGCGCGTCATGGACTCCAACGACCAGGAAAAAGAGCGCGGTATTACCATTCTGGCGAAAAACACCGCCATCAACTGGAACGGCTACCACATCAACATCGTCGACACCCCCGGCCACGCCGACTTCGGTGGCGAGGTTGAGCGTGTAATGTCGATGGTCGACTCCGTGCTGCTGCTGGTCGACGCTCAAGACGGCCCGATGCCGCAAACCCGCTTCGTGACCAAAAAGGCCTTCGAAGCTGGCCTGAAGCCAATCGTTGTCATCAACAAGGTTGACCGCCCGGGCGCGCGTCCTGACTGGGTTCTGGACCAGATCTTCGACCTGTTCGACAACCTCGGTGCCACCGACGAACAGCTGGACTTCAAAGTCGTCTACGCCTCGGCCCTGAACGGCATCGCCGGTCTGGACCACACCGAAATGGGCGAAGACATGACTGCCCTGTACCAGGCGGTCATCGACCACGTTCCAGCGCCAGCTGTTGACCGTGACGGCCCGTTCCAGATGCAGATCTCCGCTCTGGACTACAACAGCTTCCTGGGTGTTATCGGTGTTGGCCGTATTGCCCGTGGTCGCATCAAGCCGAACACCCCGGTTGTTGCCATCGACGCTGACGGCAAGAAGCGTAACGGCCGTATCCTCAAGCTGATGGGCCACCACGGCCTGCACCGCGTCGATGTCGAAGAAGCCCAAGCTGGCGACATCGTCTGCATCAGCGGTTTCGACGAGCTGTTCATCTCCGACACCCTGTGCGACCCGACTGCCGTTGAGGCGATGAAGCCGCTGACCGTTGACGAGCCGACCGTTTCGATGACCTTCCAGGTCAACGACTCGCCGTTCTGCGGCAAGGAAGGCAAGTTCGTCACCAGCCGTAACATCAAGGACCGTCTGGACAAAGAGCTGCTGTACAACGTTGCCCTGCGCGTTGAAGAAACCGACTCCCCAGACAAGTTCAAGGTCTCGGGCCGTGGTGAGCTGCACCTCTCGGTACTGATCGAAACCATGCGTCGTGAAGGCTTCGAGCTGGCCCTGGGCCGCCCAGAAGTGATCATCCGCGAAGTGGACGGCGTGAAGCAGGAACCGTTCGAAAACGTCACCATCGACATCCCTGAAGAAGCCCAGGGCAAGGTCATGGAAGAGATGGGTCTGCGTAAAGGCGACCTGACCAACATGGTTCCGGATGGCAAGGGCCGTGTACGCCTGGAATACAACATCCCGGCGCGTGGTCTGATCGGTTTCCGTAACCAGTTCCTGACCCTGACCAACGGTGCAGGCATCCTGACTTCGATCTTCGATCGCTACGACACCGTGAAGTCCGGCCACATGTCCGGCCGTCAGAACGGCGTACTGGTTTCGGTCGAAACCGGCAAGGCGCTGACCTACTCGCTGGAAACCCTCCAGGCGCGTGGCAAGCTGTTTGTCGAGCACGGTCAAGAGATCTACAACGGTCAGATCATCGGCCAGAACAGCCGCGACAACGACCTGGGCGTCAACCCTACCAAGGGCAAGAAGCTCGACAACATGCGTGCTTCGGGTAAAGACGAAGTCATCGCCCTGGTTCCGCCTGTTCGCTTCACCCTGGAACAGGCTCTGGAATACATCCAGGAAGACGAGCTGTGCGAAGTCACGCCGAAGTCCATCCGTCTTCGCAAGAAGATCCTGGACGAAAGCGAGCGTACCCGCGCTGCCAAGAAAGCCAAGAACAGCTGATTTAGCTGTGGCTGAATGAAAGCGCCCCCGGTCGAAAGGCCGGGGGCGTTTTTGTTTGGGGCGTTTATTGCCCCATGTTGCAACGGAAGTAATTGCTAACTAAGCAGTTTTTGGCAATGCACCATAGCCCCAGTACGCTGCCTGCTTGTAAAAATCAGGGAGCTGAAGATGAAGGGCAGGGGGTGGAAGGAGCATTTGGCGCGTGGCCATATTGATGTTGCGGGAGTGTCCTGGAGCTTGCTCCACTTGCGTCCCGGCTTGCATCAAGTAGTTATCCCAGCGCATTCCACTCAGGAACCGCAAGAAGTGACGCTGGCAATAGAGTATTCAAGCCACTGTGTCAGTTATGGGCCGAAGCAAGGTGCTGAATTGAATTTCGAGGCTATGGGCCTCGAGCATTTGCTAATAGATCACAGGGGTATATGCCGGGCGTTTTGCGCTGGGCGATACAGGCTGTCCGTGCAACTGCCGACCATCATGGCATCACTGGCGGATAGGCAATGTCTGTTTACGGGGCATAGCAACTGGCTGACCATGGAAGGGCATCAATTCGGCTATCCAGAAGGAAGCCGCTGTGAGGTCTATTTCAGTCTGCGTCGTGAATCAGCCCGGAGCCTGAAGGTATATGTTGAAAGTGCCTACGTGCGAGACGTTGATCATCCCTCTCATCGTCCGCTTCGCCTGAAGCGGCATGAAAAGATTAAGGGCTGGCTGTTGATAATGAAGAAGCTGAGAAATGAGCCGATTCGACGGCCAGTGCAGCGTTAGCTGGCTGCAGAAATACGAAACCCCCAATTAAGGGGGTCGTATCGCGGATGCCCTTAGGGACTTATCCCATCAACCGGCACGGCCGGAACCAGGTGGCGGCGTCTAGACACTTCCCGAGGGAAGCTCCGTGTACATCAAGACGGTTGAAAGTCTATTGGGTCTCTGATGGATCGTCAACGCCCAACCACTTTAGGCTTGTAGGCACAATACCCCGGCCGCGGCCCGACCTTGGGGTGGTTGCGGCAGGTGTCCGGGCGCTTGTCATAAATGGTGCACAGCCGGCTCTTACGATCCAGGTACATGCAGTCATCGTTGCTCATCCGGGTCAGGGTGAAAATGCCTGACTTCTGGTTGAAGCGTTCGATGATGCCTTCCTTCTGCAGGCGTTTGGCCACGTTTTTGGGCGGTTCGTCTTTTTCGAACTCGTCTACCACGCCAATGCGGATCAGATCCTTGATCTTCACCTCCACCGGCAGGGTGCAACAGGTCGAGTGGCAGCCACCGCACATGTGGCTGGCATAGCGCTGCCAAGTCTCCAGGCGGTCGACTTCGGCGGCGGCGATCAGGGTCGTTTTCATCGTTATGGGGGTGAATCACGGGCTTGGGGCGCGCGATGATACCGGAGTTGTTCAATTTGTGAACAACCTTTTGCCCGATTCAAGGTGTTGATTCAGTGTTCAGGCATGAAAACTGCGAACAGGAACGGTAAGTCCCTGTCGAAGGGTCTAGTCTCTTCACTCTCCCTCCGTATTCGTCAACTTGCCCGAGGATGCCGCATGTCCCAGGAACCCAAAGCACGTGACGCCGAGGTGGCCGATTTTCGCGCCGCTGTACTGGATAAGCTGACCTACGCGGTCGGCAAGGACCCCGAGCATGCCTTCGACCATGACTGGTTCGAAGCCATTGCCCTGGCCGCGCGTGATCACATGGTCGATCACTGGATGGACCACACCCGTCAGGCCTATCGGCGCAGTCAAAAGCGGGTGTATTACCTTTCTCTGGAATTTCTCATTGGGCGGCTGCTGTACGACAGCTTGAGCAACCTGGGCTTGCTGGACATCGCCCGTGAAGCCCTTGATGGCCTGGATGTCGACCTGGAGCGTATCCGCCTGCTCGAGCCGGATGCGGCGCTGGGCAACGGTGGCCTGGGGCGGCTCGCCGCTTGCTTCATGGAAAGCATGTCGACCCTGGGCATCGCCGCCCACGGCTACGGCATCCGCTACGAGCACGGCCTGTTTCGCCAGGCGGTGGTCGATGGCTGGCAGCAGGAGCAGACCGAAAACTGGCTGGACTTTGGCAACCCCTGGGAGTTTGAGCGCGCCGAGGTGATCTACCCGATCAGTTTCGGCGGCAGCGTCGAAACGGTGCAAGACACCCACGGCCAGCAACGGCAAGTGTGGTGGCCTGGCGAGACGGTGCGCGCGGTGGCCTATGACACGCCGGTGGTCGGCTGGCGTGGCGCCAGCGTCAACACCTTGCGCCTGTGGCGTGCCCGGGCGCTGGAAGAACTGCACCTGGAGCGCTTCAACGCCGGTGACCACCTGGGCGCGGTCGCCGAAGTGGCCCGTGCCGAGAGCATCTCACGCGTTCTCTACCCGGCCGACAGCACCGAAGCTGGCCAGGAGCTGCGCCTGCGCCAGGAATACTTCTTCGTTTCGGCCTCGCTGCAGGACCTGCTGCGGCGCCACCTGAACATGCACAAGGACTTGCTCAACCTGCCCGATGCGGCGGCCATCCAGCTCAACGACACGCACCCGTCGATTGCCGTGGCCGAGTTGATGCGCCTGCTGGTCGACCAGCATGAAATCCCGTGGGAAAAGGCCTGGGAGCTGACCGTCGGCACCCTGGCCTATACCAACCACACCCTGCTGCCCGAGGCTCTGGAAACCTGGCCGGTGGCGCTGATGGAGCGCATGCTGCCGCGGCACATGCAGATCATCTACTTGATCAACGCCTACCATATCGACGCCCTGCGCGCGAAAGGCCTGCACGACTTCGACGTGCTGCGGGCGGTGTCGTTGATCGAGGAAGAAAACGGCCGCCGGGTACGCATGGGCAACCTGGCGTTTCTGGGGTCGCACAGCGTCAACGGCGTGTCGGCACTGCACAGCAAGTTGATGAAGAGCACGGTGTTCGCCGAGCTGCACAAGCTCTACCCGCAGCGGATCAACAACAAGACCAACGGCATCACGTTCCGGCGTTGGCTGTACCAGTCCAACCCGCAATTGACCGAAATGCTGGTCGAGGCGCTGGGCCCGGAGCTCAAGGATGACCCGGAAGGGTTGCTCGCCAACCTGGTGCCGTTTGCCGACAAGAGCAGTTTCCGCAAGCAATTCGCCGCCCAGCGCCTGCACAGCAAGCGCGCCCTGGCCAGCATCATCCAGGACCGTATCGGCGTGACGGTCAACCCGGAGGCGCTGTTCGATGTACAGGTCAAGCGCATCCACGAATACAAGCGCCAACTGCTCAACCTGTTGCACACCGTGGCCTTGTACCAGGCCATACGCAACGACCCGGGCACCAACTGGGTGCCGAGGGTGAAGATTTTCGCCGGCAAGGCTGCGGCCAGCTATCACCAGGCCAAGCTGATCATCAAACTGGCCAACGACATCGCTCGGGTGGTGAACAACGATCCGACCGTGCGCGGCCTGCTCAAGGTGGTGTTCCTGCCCAATTACAACGTCAGCCTGGCCGAGAGCATCATCCCGGCGGCGGACCTGTCCGAGCAGATTTCTACCGCCGGCTATGAAGCATCGGGTACCAGCAACATGAAGTTCGGCCTCAATGGCGCTCTGACCATTGGCACACTGGACGGCGCCAACGTCGAGATGTGCGAGCACGTGGGGGCCGACAACATGTTCATCTTTGGCCTGACGGCGCAGCAGGTCGAGGCGCGGCGGCGAGCGGGGGATTTTGGCGCCAGTGTGGCGATTGCCGAGTCGAGCCGCTTGAACGACGTGCTTCAGTCGATTCGCAGCGGGGTGTTCTCGCCTGATGATCCCTCGCGCTATACCGGGTTGATCGATGGGCTGGTGGCGTATGACCGCTTCCTGGTGTGCGCCGATTTCGATGCCTACTGGGATGCTCAGCGGCGGGTCGAGGAGCTGTGGCATACGCCGCAGGAATGGTGGCGGATGGCGGTGCTGAACACGGCGAAGATGGGGTGGTTCTCGTCGGATCGGACCATCCGGGAGTATGCGGGGGAGATCTGGAAGGCACTGGATTGAGCATTGGGGCCGCGGTGCGGCCCATTCGCGGGGCAAGCCCGCTCCCACAGGTTTTGCGTTGCCTTGAAGGCTGCGCAAAACCTGTGGGAGCGGGCTTGCCCGCGAATGGGGTGCACACCAGCCCCAGTCGACAGCCGGCCTGGCAAAGGCTGAACTACCGACCTATTGTGCCGTCAGACAGCCCAGGCGAGTCTCATCACTCGCTAGCATCGCACTCTCCCTGTAAACTGCGGGGGTTTTTCTCCCCCTTTCCATTTCGGAGCCATACATGTCCCGCGTTACCCTGAGTCGCTATCTGATTGAGCAGACCCGCAGCAACAATACCCCTGCCGATCTGCGCTTCCTGATCGAAGTGGTGGCGCGCGCGTGCAAAGAGATCAGCCACCACGTGTCCAAAGGCGCCCTGGGCGGCGTACTCGGCAGCATGGGCACCGAAAACGTGCAAGGCGAAGTACAGAAGAAGCTGGACGTTATCTCTAACGACATCCTGCTGGAGGCCAACGAGTGGGGCGGCCACCTGGCCGGCATGGCGTCCGAAGAAATGGACAACGCCTACCAGATCCCGGGCAAATACCCGAAAGGCGCCTACCTGCTGGTCTTCGACCCGCTGGACGGCTCGTCGAACATCGACGTCAACGTCTCGGTCGGCACCATCTTCTCGGTACTGCGTTGCCCTAACCAGTACCTGAGCCAGAACGAAAGCCTCAACGAAGAAGCGTTCCTGCAGCCAGGCACCGAGCAGGTTGCTGCCGGTTATGCCATCTACGGCCCGCAGACCATGCTGATCCTGACCCTGGGCAATGGCGTCAAAGGCTTTACCCTGGACCGCGAACTGGGCAGCTTCGTCCTGACCCACGAAAATATCCAGGTACCGGCCACCACCGCCGAATTCGCCATCAACATGTCCAACCAGCGCCACTGGGAAGCCCCGGTACAGCGTTACGTGGACGAACTGCTGGCCGGTGAAACCGGTCCGCTGAAAAAGAACTACAACATGCGTTGGATTGCCTCGATGGTCGCCGACGTGCACCGCATCCTGACCCGTGGCGGCCTGTTCATGTACCCGCGTGACGCTCGCGACCCGAGCAAGCCGGGCAAGCTGCGCCTGATGTACGAAGCCAACCCGATGTCATTCATCATCGAGCAGGCTGGCGGCGCATCCACCAATGGTTACGATCGTATCCTCGACATCAAGCCAGAGAGCCTGCACCAGCGCGTGTCGGTCATCCTCGGCTCGAAGGAAGAGGTCGAGCGCGTCACCGCGTATCACAAGGAGTAAGTCATGCTCGCACCTTGGCAGCCGTTGCTGGAGTGGTGGTTCGGTTGGGGCACCAGTCCCCAGGCCGTGGCTGACGAGAAGAGCACGCTGTGGTTCGGCAAGCATCACGATGCCGAGGCCCAGGCGCTGTTTGGCGACTTGGTCGAACACGCCCTGGCAGGCGGGCTCGAAGAGTGGCAGCAGAGCCCGCAAGGCTGGCTCGGCCTGCTGATCCTGCTGGACCAGCTGCCTCGCATGATTTACCGCGACACGCCGCGCGCCTTCGAGGGCGACCGGCGTGCGCAGGTGGTGGCCATGCAGGGCCTGCAAAAAGGCTGGGATTACCAGTTGCTGCCGATCCAGCGGGTGTTCGTGCTGCTGGTGCTGGAGCATGCCGAGGTGCTGGACTGGCAAAACCTGTGCGTAGAACGTTACCAGATGCTGCTGGACGAGCAACCTGAGGCCAATCGCCGGTTGTTCGAGGGGTTCCTCGACTACGCCGAGCAGCACCAGCGGGTGATTGCCCGGTTCGGGCGCTTCCCGCACCGCAACCTGATGCTGGAGCGGCCGAGCACCAGCGAAGAGATGGACTTTTTACTGGAGCCTGGCTCCAGGTTCTGATTGCCACTGGGCCTGCTGGGCAGGCCTGTCGCGACACAAAAACCGCGCTTGCATCTGCAGGCGCGGTTTTTTTGTGCCTGCCATTGGCCAGCCGACCAATGGTGTAGGTGAAAAGGGGGGAGGGCAGGGAACCAGGGAGGGATTTTCCCGTCGAAGGTCACTGCAGGCCACTCGCCTGTATCCCCTGTTCAGGAGTGTCCTTCATGTCGTTGCGTTCCCTCGCCCTGTTGTCCCTGTGCGTCGTTCTGACCGCGTGCAGCAAGATCAACCAGGAAAACTATTCCAAGCTCAAGGCCGGTATGAACAAGGCCGAGGTCGAGCAATTGCTCGGCACGCCCACCGAGTGCTCTGGCGCACTGGGCATGAGCAGCTGTACCTGGGGGGACGAGAAGAGCTTTATCAGCGTGCAATACGCGGCCGACAAGGTGCTGATGTATTCAGGGCAGGGCCTCAAATGAGGCGTATCCACCTGCTACTGGGGTTGTGCCTGGTGATGCTGCTGGGCGGCTGCGCCACGTCTGCGCATGACCCGCTGGCGCCGAAAACCGCCGGCAATGTCGACCTCAAGCGCTACCAGGGCAAATGGTACGAACTGGCGCGCCTGCCGATGCGCTACCAGGAGGGCTGCGAGCAGTCCGAGGCGCATTACAACCTGAAGCAGGACGGCACGTTTGGCGTGCTCAATCGCTGCCGCACGATCGGTGACGAATGGCTGCGCGCCGAGGGGCATGCCAACATCCAGGAACCGGGGCATACCGACAAGCTGTGGGTCGAGTTCGATAACTGGTTCACGCGCCTGGTGCCGGGTGTGGCGAGAGGCGAGTACTGGATTTTGTACGTGGACGACCGCTACCACACGGCGATCGTCGGCAGCCCGGACCGCAAATACCTGTGGATCCTGTCCCGCACACCGAGCCTGCCAGCCTGGCAGCGCGAGAGCTTGCTGGCCAAGGCACGGCAGCAGGGCTATGACACCAGCCGGCTGATCTGGCGCACGGCTGACCAGCAGATCGTCAAGTCTCATTGATGCCATTCACGCTGTGCGTGTAGGAGCAGCCTTGTGCTGCGAAGAGGCCCGTATGCATTCAGCAAATGCTGGGGTAATACCGGCCTCTTCGCAGCACAAGGCTGCGCCTACCCTCAGTTCAGCAGTTGACGCAGAACCTCGACGAACGCCCGCGCGCTTTCCTCTTCCTGCGCATGGCGCCCCTGGCGCACTACCCATTGCCCGTTGACCATCACATCGCGCACCTGGCGATCGCCGCCCGCGAACAGCCAACGGTTGAGAATCGCATCGCCCTTTGCCGTGGCGATGTACGGGTCCTGCCCGTCGAGCACCAGCCAGTCGGCTCGCTTGCCCACTGCCAACTCGCCGACCGCTTGCCCAAGCGCCTGTGCACCGCCGCTCAAGGCCGCGTCATACAGCGTGCGGCCGACCATCGGTTGGCCGCCGCGGTACAACCGGTTGCGCCGTTGATCGCGTAGCCGCTGGCCATACTCCAGCCAACGCAGCTCCTCCACCACGCTGAGCGACACATGGCTGTCCGAGCCAATGCCCATGCGCCCACCTTGTGCCAGGTAATCCACCGCCGGGAAGATACCGTCGCCCAGGTTGGCCTCGGTGGTCAGGCACAGGCCTGCCACCGCGCCACTGCGGGCCATGGCGGTGACTTCATCGGCTTCGGCATGGGTGGCATGCACCAGGCACCAGCGCGCGTTCACGTCGACATGTTCGTACAGCCACTGCAGCGGGCGGCGGCCGCTCCAGGCCAGGCAGTCGTCGACTTCCTTCTGTTGTTCGGCAATGTGGATATGCACCGGGCTGTGCGGGCTGCCAGCCTCCAGCACATGGGCGATCTGCCCTGGCGTGACCGCCCGCAGCGAGTGGAAGCACAGGCCCAGTTGCTGTGCCGGCTGCGCGGCCAGCAGGGGGGCGAGTTGTGCCTGCAGGCGCAGGTACTGCTCGGTGGAATTGATGAACCGCCGTTGCCCTTCGTTCGGAGCCTGGCCGCCGAAGCCGGCGTGGCTGTAGAGCACCGGCAGCAGGGTCAGGCCGATGCCGCTGCTGGCTGCCGCCGCGCTGATGCGCCGGGACAGTTCGGCAGGGTCAGCGTAGGCCTTGCCGGCCTGGTCGTGGTGCACGTAGTGGAACTCGGCCACCGAGGTGTAGCCGGCCTTGAGCATCTCGATATACAGCTGGCGCGCGATGACCTGCAGTTGCTCCGGGTTGATCTGGCCCACCAGGCGGTACATCAGGTCACGCCAGGTCCAGAAGCTGTCGTTGGGGTTGCCCGCCACTTCCGCAAGCCCCGCCATGGCGCGTTGAAACGCATGGGAATGCAGGTTGGGCATGCCCGGCAGCAGCGGGCCGGCCAGCCGTTCGGCGCCTTCGGCCGAAGCATCGGGCTCGATACGGGCCACGTTGCCATCACTGGCGACCTCGATTCGGACATTGCTGGCCCACCCATTGGGCAGCAGGGCACGTTCGGCGAAGTAGGCGGACATCGGTGAAATCCTGTTATTGTTAACTTGTATATACATATACAGGCGTTTGCCTGCCGGGTAAACTGCGGCAAGCTACCGCTCATTCAATCGCACAAGGATCCAACGCCGTGCCGACACCTCCTGTCTCCGCGCTGGTTGCCCAGATGGGCGAGGGCCCGGCGCCGCTGTACGCGCGGGTCAAACAGATGATCATCCAGCACATCGACAACGGCAGCTGGCCGCCTCATCACCGGGTCCCTTCGGAAAGCGAACTGGTCAGCCAACTGGGCTTCAGCCGCATGACCATCAACCGCGCCCTGCGTGAGCTCACGGCCGAAGGCTTGCTGGTGCGCATGCAAGGGGTCGGCACGTTCGTCGCCGAGCCCAAGAGCCGTTCGGCGCTGTTTGAGGTCAATAACATCGCCGACGAAATTGCCGGGCGTGGCCACCAGCATAGCTGCCAGGTGATCACCCTTACCGAAGAAGCGGCTGGCTCCGAGCGCGCCCTGGCGCTGGACATGCGCGAAGGCCAGCGGGTGTTCCATTCGCTGATCGTGCACTACGAAAATGGCATCCCGGTGCAAATCGAGGACCGCTACGTCAACGCAGCGATCGCCCCTGATTACCTCAAGCAGGATTTCACCCGGCAGACGCCTTACGCCTACTTGTCCCAGGTCGCGCCGTTGACCGAGGGTGAGCACGTGGTCGAGGCGATCCTGGCCGAGCCGCACGAGTGCCAGCTGCTGCAGATCGAGCGGGGCGAGCCATGCCTGCTGATTCGCCGCCGCACCTGGTCCGGTCGCCAGCCGGTCACCGCTGCGCGGTTGATCCACCCCGGTTCCCGTCATCGCCTTGAAGGACGTTTCAGCAAATGAGCCAGATGCAGGTGTTGCGTGCGCAGGGTTACCCGCGCATGCCGTGGAAGAACGGCGGGGGCTTCACCGAGGAAATCACCCGCGACAGTGGCGAGGGCCTCGACGGGTTCGGCTGGCGTTTGTCGATTGCCGATATCGAAGAGTCAGGCGGGTTCTCGTCGTTCGCCGGTTACCAGCGGATCATCACCGTGCTGCAGGGCGATGGCATGCGCCTGTTGGTCGATGGCCAGGCCAGTCGGCCACTGTTGCCGTTCGATGCCTTTGCGTTTGCCGGCGAGAGCCAGGTCAGTTGCAAGCTGCTGGGTGGGGCGATTCGTGATTTCAACCTGATCTATTCGCCGCAGCGTTATCGGGCGCGGTTGCAGTGGTTCGATGGGACCCACCGGCTGCTCAGTTCGGCGTCGACGGTGTTGTTGTTTGCGGCCAGTAGCCAGGTTGAAGTGGCCATGGCGGGGCGTGAGATGCAGCGGCTGGCCTTGTATGACTGCTTGCGGCTTGAGGGTAACGATGAATTGCTGGGGCTGGAGGTTCAGGGGCGTTTTTGCCTGACTGAACTGACAGCGCGCTGAGGGCTCGCCAGTAGATTTTTGGCGCCTGTGAGATCGAGCGCCGCCCGCGCGGCGCATCGCGAGCAACGCTCGCTCCTACGTTTGTTTTTGGCCAATAACACCTGTAACAGACGCACGCGATCGCCTTTGCGCATGGCGCGATATCGCGCCGAACAAACAAGGCGGTCGCGCGCGTTTGCCCCAGGAATAATTGGCCCAAAACAAACGTAGGAGCGAGCGTTGCTCGCGATGCGCCGCGCGGGCGGCGCTCGGTCTATGCACCACCGCACAACTCAAGCCAGGAGCGAACAGGTCCAAATATTTTGGTTGTCCATGCTTGTACATACAAGTAAAGGTGTGTTTGTATATTGACCACGACACACCTGCCCGCGGACGACCGCAGAGGACCCTTCCCGTGACCGACAACAACAAATACCGTGACGTTGAAATCCGTGCCCCACGTGGCAACAAGCTGACCGCCAAAAGCTGGCTGACCGAAGCGCCACTGCGCATGCTGATGAACAACCTCGATCCGCAGGTCGCCGAAAACCCGAAAGAACTGGTGGTCTACGGTGGTATTGGTCGCGCTGCCCGCAACTGGGCCTGCTACGACAAGATCGTCGAGACCCTGACCCGCCTGGAAGACGACGAAACCCTGCTGGTGCAGTCGGGCAAGCCGGTGGGCGTGTTCAAGACCCACAGCAACGCCCCCCGCGTACTGATCGCCAACTCCAACCTGGTGCCGCACTGGGCTAACTGGGAACACTTCAACGAACTGGATGCCAAGGGCCTGGCCATGTACGGCCAGATGACCGCCGGCAGCTGGATCTACATCGGCAGCCAGGGCATCGTCCAAGGCACCTACGAAACCTTCGTCGAGGCCGGCCGCCAGCACTACGGTGGCAGCCTGAAAGGCAAGTGGGTACTGACCGCAGGCCTCGGCGGCATGGGCGGCGCCCAGCCACTGGCCGCGACCCTGGCCGGTGCGTGCTCGCTGAACATCGAATGCCAGCAGAGCCGTATCGATTTCCGTCTGGAAACCCGCTACGTCGACGAGCAGGCCAACGACCTCGACGACGCCCTGGCGCGCATCGCCAAGTACACCGCCGAAGGCAAGGCCATCTCTATCGCCTTGCACGGTAACGCCGCTGAAATCCTGCCTGAGCTGGTCAAGCGTGGCGTGCGCCCGGACATGGTCACCGACCAGACCAGCGCCCACGACCCGCTCAACGGCTATCTGCCGGCCGGCTGGACCTGGGAGCAGTACCGCGACCGCGCGCAGACCGAACCGGCTGCGGTGGTCAAGGCTGCCAAGCAGTCCATGGCTGTGCACGTACAGGCCATGCTCGACTTCCAGAAGCAGGGCATCCCGACCTTCGACTACGGCAACAACATTCGCCAGATGGCCAAGGAAGAGGGCGTGGCCAACGCCTTTGACTTCCCAGGCTTCGTACCGGCCTACATTCGCCCGCTGTTCTGCCGCGGCGTAGGCCCGTTCCGCTGGGCCGCGCTGTCTGGCGAAGCCGATGACATCTACAAAACCGACGCCAAGGTCAAAGAACTGATCCCCGACGACGCCCACCTGCACCGCTGGCTGGACATGGCCCGCGAGCGCATCAGCTTCCAAGGCCTGCCAGCGCGTATCTGCTGGGTCGGCCTGGGCCTGCGCGCCAAGCTGGGCCTGGCGTTCAACGAAATGGTGCGCAGCGGCGAGCTGTCGGCGCCAATCGTGATTGGCCGCGACCACCTGGACTCCGGTTCGGTATCGAGCCCTAACCGCGAAACCGAAGCCATGCGTGACGGCTCCGACGCCGTCTCCGACTGGCCGTTGCTCAATGCCCTGCTCAACACCGCCAGCGGCGCCACCTGGGTGTCGCTGCACCACGGCGGCGGCGTAGGCATGGGCTTCTCGCAGCACTCGGGCATGGTCATCGTCTGCGACGGTACCGATGAAGCCGCCGAGCGCATCGCCCGCGTGCTGACCAACGACCCAGGCACCGGCGTTATGCGCCATGCCGACGCCGGCTACGACATCGCCGTCGATTGCGCCAAAGAGCAAGGCCTCGACCTGCCAATGATCACGGGCTGATCGCTGCACTTTGAGTGATACTGAACAACAAGAAGGGGCCTGCGGGCCCCGACAGAATGGAGTAGCGAAGTGACCGAACTGACCCTCAAGCCTGGCACCCTGACCCTGGCCCAGCTGCGCGCGATCCACGCCGCACCCGTGCGCCTGCGCCTGGATGCCAGCGCCGACCAGCCGATCAACGACAGCGTTGCCTGCGTCGAACAGATTCTTGCCGAAGACCGCACCGCCTACGGCATCAACACCGGTTTCGGCCTGCTGGCTTCGACCCGCATTGCCAGCCATGACCTGGAAAACCTGCAGCGCTCGCTGGTGCTGTCCCACGCCGCCGGCATCGGCGCGCCGCTGGATGACGACTTGGTGCGCTTGATCATGGTGCTCAAGATCAACAGCCTCAGCCGTGGTTTCTCCGGCATCCGCCGCAAGGTGATCGATGCACTGATCGCCCTGGTCAACGCTGAAGTCTACCCACACATCCCGCTCAAAGGCTCGGTCGGTGCTTCCGGCGACCTGGCACCGCTGGCGCACATGTCGCTGGTGCTGCTCGGCGAAGGCAAGGCGCGCTACAAGGGCCAGTGGCTGTCGGCCACCGAAGCCCTGGCCGTTGCTGGCCTGGAACCTCTGACCCTGGCCGCCAAAGAGGGCTTGGCCCTGCTCAACGGCACCCAGGCGTCCTCGGCCTACGCCTTGCGCGGGCTGTTCTACGCCGAAGACCTGTACGCCGCTGCCATTGCCTGCGGTGGCCTGACCGTGGAAGCGGCGCTGGGCTCGCGTTCGCCGTTCGATGCACGGGTGCATGCCGTGCGTGGCCAGCGTGGCCAGATCGACACCGCCGCGTGCTTCCGCGACCTGCTGGGTGAAACCAGCGAAGTCTCGCAGTCGCACAAGAACTGCGACAAGGTCCAAGACCCGTACTCGCTGCGCTGCCAGCCACAGGTCATGGGCGCTTGCCTGACCCAGCTGCGCCAGGCTGCCGAAGTGCTGGGCATCGAAGCCAACGCCGTGTCCGACAACCCGCTGGTGTTCGCGGCTGAAGGTGACGTGATCTCGGGCGGTAACTTCCACGCAGAGCCGGTGGCCATGGCTGCTGACAACCTGGCCCTGGCCATCGCCGAAATCGGCTCGCTGAGCGAGCGCCGCATTTCGCTGATGATGGACAAGCACATGTCCCAACTGCCGCCGTTCCTGGTGGAAAACGGTGGGGTCAACTCCGGCTTCATGATCGCCCAGGTCACCGCTGCTGCGCTGGCCAGCGAGAACAAGGCGCTGTCGCACCCGCACAGCGTCGACAGCCTGCCCACCTCGGCCAACCAGGAAGACCACGTGTCGATGGCCCCGGCGGCGGGCAAGCGCCTGTGGGAAATGGCCGAGAACACCCGTGGCGTGCTGGCCATCGAATGGCTGGGCGCCTGCCAGGGCCTGGACCTGCGCAAAGGGCTGAAGACCTCCGCCAAGCTGGAGCAGGCGCGTCAGGCGCTGCGCAGCGAAGTGCCGCACTACGACCGCGACCGGTTCTTTGCGCCGGATATCGAGAAGGCCGTCGAACTGCTGGCTAAGGGCAGCCTGACCGGGCTGCTGCCGGCTGGGGTTCTGCCTAGCCTGTAATGCCTTTGGGGCCGCGTGCGGCCCATTCGCAGCGCAAGGCTGCTCCTACAACGGCAACACTTTCCCTGTAGGAGCAGCCTTGCGCTGCGAAAGGGCTGCACAGCAGCCCCCCTCGATCTCACGACCACAAAAACAAAATTAGGACGTGACATGCAACAAGCTCAAGGTCTCAAGCGCGGGCTATCGGCCCGGCACATCCGTTTCATGGCGCTCGGCTCCGCTATCGGTACCGGGCTTTTCTACGGTTCCGCCTCTGCCATCCAGATGGCCGGCCCCGCCGTGCTGCTGGCCTACCTGATCGGCGGCGCCGCCGTGTTCATGGTCATGCGCGCCCTCGGCGAGATGGCCGTGCACAACCCGGTCGCCGGCTCCTTCGGCCACTACGCCACGACCTACCTCGGCCCTATGGCCGGCTTCATCCTCGGCTGGACCTACGCCTTCGAAATGGTCATCGTCGCCATCGCCGACGTGACCGCCTTCGGTATCTACATGGGCTTCTGGTTCCCTGAAGTGGCCCGCTGGATCTGGGTACTGGGCATCGTCTTCCTGATTGGCGGCCTGAACCTGTGCAACGTCAAAGTGTTCGGCGAAATGGAATTCTGGCTGTCGCTGCTCAAGGTCGGCGCCATCGTCGCGATGATCCTCGCCGGCCTCGGCATCATGGCCTTCGGCTTCAGCCAGGTGGGCACCGGGCATGCCGTCGGCTTGAGCAACCTGGTCGAGCATGGCGGCTTCATGCCTAACGGTGTCGGCGGCCTGATCGCCTCCTTCGCGGTGGTCATGTTTGCCTTTGGCGGTATCGAAATCATCGGCGTGACCGCCGGTGAGGCCAAGGACCCACAACGGGTCATCCCCAAGGCCATCAATGCCGTGCCACTGCGCATCCTGCTGTTCTACGTGCTGACCCTGTTCGTGCTGATGTGCCTGTACCCGTGGCCGCAGATCGGCAGCGAAGGCAGCCCGTTCGTGCAGATCTTCAGCAACCTGGGGATCGGTTCGGCAGCGGCAGTGCTCAACGTGGTGGTGATTTCCGCTGCGATTTCGGCCATCAACAGCGACATCTTCGGCGCCGGCCGCATGATGTATGGCCTGGCCCAGCAAGGCCACGCCCCGCGTGGTTTCAGCAAGCTGTCCAAGCACGGCGTGCCGTGGATGACCGTGGTGGTCATGGGCGCGGCGCTGCTGGTTGGGGTGTTGCTCAACTACCTGATCCCCGAGAACGTGTTCCTGCTGATCGCCTCGATCGCCACCTTCGCCACCGTGTGGGTGTGGCTGATGATCCTGGTAACTCAGGTCGCCATGCGCCGCAGCATGAGCCGCGCAGAAGCCGCGCAGCTCGCGTTCCCGGTACCGTTCTGGCCCTATGGCCCCGCCATGGCCATCGCGTTCATGGTGTTCATCTTTGGCGTGCTCGGTTACTTCCCGGATACCCAGGCCGCGCTGCTGGTCGGTGTCGTCTGGGTGGTGTTCCTGGTCGCGTCCTACCTGCTGTGGTGCAAGCCGCGGGCAGGGCAGGGCAAGGCGGCCCAGGCGCCGGCCGAGCTGCACCGCTAGTACAGGAGATTTGCAAATGAGAACCCTCTGGCAGCACTGCCATGCGGCAACCATGGTGGACGGCCGTTACGCGATCATTGAGGACGCGGCGATCGTCACCTGCGCCGGGCTGATCGAATGGATCGGCCCCCGCAGCGAGCTGCGGCCGATCGGGGCTGAGCGTACGGTGGACCTGGGCTATGCCTGGGTCACCCCTGGCCTGATCGACTGCCACACCCACGCCGTGTTCGGTGGCAACCGCAGCGGCGAGTTCGAGCAGCGCCTGCAAGGCGTGAGTTATGCCGAAATCGCGGCGCAAGGCGGCGGCATCGCCAGCACCGTGCGGGCCACCCGCGCGGCCAGTGAGGATGAGCTGTTCGCCAGTGCTCGCCAGCGGGTTCAGGCGTTGATGCGCGATGGCGTGACCACGCTCGAGGTCAAGTCCGGCTATGGCCTGGACCTGGCCAACGAGCGCAAGATGCTGCGCGTGGCCCGGCGCCTGGCCGACGAATTGCCGCTGTCGGTGCGCGCCACCTGCCTGGCGGCCCATGCCCTGCCGCCGGAGTACGCTGGCCGGGCCGACGACTACATCACCCACATCTGCGACGAGATGCTGCCGGCCTTGGCCGCAGAGGGCCTGGTGGATGCCGTGGATGCCTTCTGCGAACACCTGGCGTTCTCCCCGGCCCAGGTCGAGCGGGTATTCATCAAGGCGCATGAGTTGGGCCTGCCGGTCAAACTGCATGCCGAACAGTTGTCGTCGCTGCACGGCTCCAGTTTGGCTGCGCGCTATCAGGCGCTGTCGGCCGACCACCTGGAATTCATGACCGAGGAAGACGCCATTGCCATGGCCGCGGCCGGCACTGTCGCCGTGCTGCTGCCGGGCGCCTTCTACTTCCTGCGCGAGACCCAGCTGCCCCCGATGGAGGCCTTGCGCCGCCACGGGGTGAACATTGCCCTGGCCAGTGACCTCAACCCCGGCACCTCGCCAGGGTTGTCGCTGCGCCTGATGCTGAACATGGGCTGCACGCTGTTCCGCATGACCCCGGAAGAAGCGCTGGCTGGCGTGACCACCCATGCCGCCACGGCGCTTGGCCTGGGCGACAGCCACGGCTCGCTTGAAGTGGGCAAGGTGGCCGACTTCGTCGCCTGGCAAATCGAACGCCCCGCCGACCTGGCCTACTGGCTCGGCGGCGACCTGCCCAAGCGCGTGGTGCGCCGGGGCCATGAAATATCCAATTGAGCGAGGCGCAATGGACAAGGTACTGAGTTTTCACCAGGGCCGCCTGCCCCTGCTGATCAGCATGCCCCACGCCGGGCTGGGCTTGACCCAGGCCGTGCGCGAGGGCTTGGTCGACCAGGCGCAGAGCCTGCCCGACACCGACTGGCACATCCCGCGCCTGTACGCTTTCGCCCGTGAGCTGGGTGCCAGCGTAGTGGCGGCGGAGTATTCACGCTTCGTCATCGACCTGAACCGCCCGGATGACGACAAGCCGCTGTACGCCGGGGCCACCACGGGGCTGTACCCGGCCACGCTGTTCGAGGGTGAGCCGCTGTTCAAACACGGCAAGGAACCCTCCGCGGACGAGCGCAAGGTCTACCTGGAACAGATCTGGCGGCCTTATCACGAGACGATCCAGCGCGAGCTGGCGCGCCTACGCAAGGAATTCGGCTACGCCTTGCTGTGGGATGCCCACTCGATCCGCTCGCTGATCCCGCACCTGTTCGACGGCAAGCTGCCGGACTTCAACCTGGGCACCTTCAACGGCGCCAGTTGCGATGCCGAGCTGGCCGAGCGGCTGCAGGGGGCATGCGCTGAGGTACAGGGTTACAGTCATGTGCTGAACGGGCGCTTCAAAGGCGGGCATATCACCCGGCATTACGGTAACCCGGCCGAGCACATTCATGCTGTGCAGCTGGAACTGGCGCAGAGCACCTACATGGAAGAAGTGGAGCCCTTCGCGTACCGCGAAGACCTGGCGCAGCCGACTCAAGCAGTGCTGCGCGCGCTGCTTGAGACACTGCTGGCCTGGGGCCGGGAGCGCTACGGAAGGTAAGCGGATGTTGAGCGGCGCAGCGCGCCGCTCAACGGGGCGTCAAGCGTACCTGTAGCTTTCGGTGATGGTCAGTTCGCGTATCAGGTGGGCGACCTTCTGTTCGTATTCGAGCTTCAGGCGTTCGAACAGCGGCGCCAGTGCTTCCAGGGTCGGGCTGGCACCGCCGGGCTCCCGTGTTTCATCTGGCGCATCCAGCACGCGCTGTTGGTAGTCTTGCTCCAATACGGCGAAACGCTCCGCATAGGTTTCCCGCAGGTAGTCGACCCAGGCATCTTGCCGGGCGGCGAATAGCAGGAACGGGTCGCCACTTTCATCGGCAAGTACCTGCGCCCTAGCAGCATCCAGCTCTGCGGGGCTGACGTTGGCGCAGGCCTGGTAGAGCATCTTCTTCGGTGCCAGTGGCAGCTCCAGGGCCTCCGCCAGGTTCAGCTTGTAGGCCATGCGCACTTCGGCCTCGTCCCTGGTACCGGCCCGTTCGCGGGCGATGGTTTCGACGGCCTCCAACCGATAGAGGCGCAGTACCAGCCTATACAGTGCCTGGCCGCGAGACTGCTCGGGCAGCGCCCTGAGCGCCTGCTCGGTGAAGACCTTGATTTCCATTTGGTTGAACACCAGCCAGGCGCCGTCGTGGCAGGTCTGGTATAGCCCTTGACCATTGCGCTCGACGCCCGCGTGGGCCATGCCGTTGAACAGTGCACGTTCCTCGACGCTGTTGCCGGCGACCTCCAGAATGCGCCAGACGCGCGCGACGAAATCGGCGCGGGTGCCTAGCGTACGGTATGAGGCCGTGTGCGCCAGGCGGCCTACCAGTTCAAGCAATGCCGGCGCTTCGCCGCCCTGCTGCAACGTCTCCCACACCGTGCGGTGCGCTTCGTTTTCCTCCACGCTTGCCATGAGCCAGTCATCGACGTCGGAGGCATCCATTTCAGGTTCCAGGGCGGGGCTGTGGGCATGGCCATGGTCGCCGGAACCGACGCTGTCATCATCGTCGCTGTCATCGGATTCACTGTCCGAGTCGTGACGCTCGCGCCAATGCTCCTGAAGTATTTCGTCGGGCAGGTCCATCAGAAAACTGTACGACCTGTTACGCGCTTCAGAGCCATGGGCGCGGGACATCGTGAAATCGCTTAGCGGGTTGCCACGCAGGGATATTTCCGTGTGCGCATGGTCATTGCGAGGGTTGTACAGGATGTGGTCCGGCAGGTTGACGATCTGGTTGTCGTCGAGGTCCAGAATGTCCAGGGGCAGAAGGTTTTCCACCCACGCTGGCCACGTTTGCAGGCCGGTGTTGGCCAAGGTGAGCCGAGTCAGGTGATCGCTCAGGGTTTGCAGGTTCTCATTGTCGAAAGAAGCGGCCAGGCGGTTGCCTTCCAGATTGAGCGATTGCAACTGGGGCATGCGCGCGAACATTGCCATGGCGTCGTCATCAATCGGACCACCCTCTATGCGTATTGTCAGGTGGTGTAGGTCCGGTAAGGACAATAGCAAGTTGGGAAGCGCGCCAGTCGGTGCAACGTGGCCATCGAGGGTGAGTGCCTCCAGTTGTGTGAAGTGCCCCAAGAGCCTGTCGAGCTGCTCGCGGGTGGCGGTCATGCGCAGCAGCTGTAGTTCGCGCACGCGGGCGTACAGGTGCGGCGGAAATTGCGGTGGGAAGTTACTCAGCGAAATGTCGGTTAACTGCAACGGGCCCGTGGTCCCCAGGAAGTCAGTGCGCATGAACGCAAGCCATGCCTCGCCGATTTGCCTTCTGGCGGCGCTTGCCTGTTCGCTCAGGGGGTTGGACGAGCTTGAGGCATTGGCCCAATTGTCGAAGATGGCCAGCACCTCCTGTTGATCTCGCCGGTAGGCCTGAGCACTTTGCTGAATGCTGGGAGGAGTGTCGAATGCCATGTCGAACTGTCTGGCCTCGGGGGTCTGATCTGCCAACAGCGTCAGGATGGCTCGACGCGAGAGCAGGTTGCCTTGCAAGGATATGCGCCCACGTGGCTGCGCAGTTCGTGGTGCAAGGGCGAGTTCGTCGGGCACGCTAGTCAGCGCGTTGTCACGTAGGGAGAGGTGATCGATCGTGGTGAGCGACTGGCTGTTGAGCCAGACAGGCCAATCCACCAGGCCCGTGCGGTCTAGCCCGAGATAACGTAAGCGGACATTACCGATGTTCGGCGTGTCCTCGAAGTAGTTGATCGGGCTGCCACTCAGGTCGAGCACCTCCAGGTTTGGGAATCGGTCACTCAACCCTGCGATGTAACCGCCACTCAGGCCCAGGCGCGTGTCGTGCAGCCGCAGCTCGCGCAGTGTCGCAAACGCCTGCCGGGGTTGCAGGTTCAAGGTGCTGTAGGTGAGCCCTTGAGGGCTGCTGACTTCCAGGGATGTGAGGTGCCGGAAGCGCTGCAGGAAGTTGTCTACCGCCTGCAGTTCCGGGCCGATGTTCGCGCCCAGGGTTTGCGAGGTCAGCAGGCCAGTGCCTTGGTAATCAACCAGCTGCAAGCGCACGATGCGTTGCTCGAAAAAGGCGGGCAGCTGTGCGGGATAGTCGATCAGCAGGATGCGCTCCAGGCGCAGCGTGGCAGCGCCCCGCCCAATTTCCGGTAGGAGGGTGGCCTGCCAATGTTGCCATAGCGCGTCCTGAAGGCGGGTTCGGCTGTCCAGACGCCTGTGCAGGTCGGGCAGATCAAGGGCCGCGTCGCTCCAGGCGGTCAGGCTCTGGTCCAGGGCATCACGTTCGGCCATCAGCTCATTCAAGCGGTCGCTGATCTGCACGCGTGACAGCCCTGCGCCTTCCAGGGCGGCCAGTACCGCTTCGGCGCTCTGCGTGTCTTGCTCAAGCGCCAGCAGCCGAATCAGATACAGCAGGTCTTCCCTCAAGACCGTGCTGGCGAGCGTGCCGCGGCCGCTCAATGGGTAGCCCACTCGTCCGTCGGCAAGGCGCATGGGCGAGTTTGCGCCTGGTTTGGCCGGTTGCATGTGGAGCACCTTGCGCAACTCGGGCCGTGGCAGTAACGGTAACTGCTGCACGTGCTGCTTGAGCGCGGGGCCTTCCCAGGTATTGGGGAAGCCCAACGCTGCCCGGTTCGCGTCGGGCAAAGCATGCAAGATGGCCGAGTAGATCGTGTCGCGCCCATGCAGTTCGTGCCCTTCGCCATCGTAGGTCTGGTAGCCATCGGCGTGTTGAGCCAGCACTTTGCGAACAGGCCCGTCTGGCGCGCCTACCTGATCGATCAAGGGGCCGGTGAACCTGCTTTGGCGGACCTCGATGCAGATATCGTCAGCCCAGCCAGGCAAACGCGCCACACTGTGCAAAACAAGCCTGTCGGTGTCCGGGTTGTTCACATTGTCGAGGTAGAGCCCCTCGTAGGCACGCGCCAGGCGTACCTGCTGTTGGTAGGTATGGATTTCTTGAGCCAGACGCAACGGGACCTTGCCCGCCAGCAACTGCTCCAGCTCCGCTGGGCTGGCATGGCGCGCCAACTCATCCGCGATACCAACGGGCAGCGCCGGGTAGCGGCGGGTAATGGTATGGGTGCTGGGGGCCTGATCGACGGGCGGTGTCTGGTAGCGTGCTTGAAAGGCAGTGATACGTGTGTTCGCGTCTGTGCCGGCCAAGTCCTGTGACACCTCCTGATCCAGCCTGAAGCGGCGCAGGGTGTCTTCCAGCAGTGCTGGCGGGCGCTGGTTTTCGGTCAGGACCTGGCGCAGGACGGTTTCATGGGTATCGCTGACGGCGAGGATGCGTCGGGCGGTTTCTTCAGAGAACCCGCGGGCCGAAGGCCCCAGGCGTCGGAACAGCGTGTGGCCCTGCCATTGGCGCGGGCGCTCGAACTCATGCTGCCAGGCACCGGCTTCGTTATGGCGCAGCAAGGGCTCGTAGCTGATGGCTTTGGTTGGGTGCTCAATGCGCTGTTGGGGTGGATTGCCTGGCGAGGTCTTGACTGAATAGACGCGGTCTTCCAGCGCCAGCCAAGTCTTGCCCTGGTAGTGATAGAGGCCGAACGCGTCAGGTTTCAAGCCGGCGGGCAACAGGATGTCATGGGCAAAGGGCGTGATATCGGGCTTGATCAGGCGTGTCTTGCCATTGGCCAAGGTAACGCTTTGCAGCTCTTCGATGAACGATGGGGTTTCGACCGGTATCCGCTCGAGGGCGGGCGTGGTGCCAGCACCGGCACCAGCGGCGCCGAGTGCGGCGAACAAGGCAACGTTCTCGACCACGTCCATGAGGTAGCCCAAGGCCTGCTCGCGCTCGCCACGGCTCCAGCTTTCGATACCCTCGTAACTTTCATAGGCCAGCTGAAAGGTGGTGACAACCATCATCACCTGGCCCAGCACGGGTACGAAGAAGGCGCCGATGTTCAGTGCCTGCAGCACGCCACCGGCGAAATACGCCAGCCGGGCTTCCAGTGCCTTATCGTCCATTACGGCAGTCGGCACGCCATGGTAAAGCGCATCCGTTCGCAGTTTTCGAACCTTGCGCAGGGTGAACTCGGTCAGGAATGACTGGCTGTAGTCGTGCATGCGCACGTGCAGCTCGGCTTGTTTGTCTGGGCGCCTTACCTTCAGCTGCCCACCGTCGGCCCAGACCAGCGGATAGAGGCGATCGGTGAGGGTGGCGAACAGTGCGCTGGCGTGCTCGTCGGCGACCAGCCCACGGAAGAAATCCAGGTAGCCTGGGCCGAACATTCGGTCGCGCAGGTCGCTGACGAAGTTGAGCGTGGTGACATATTCCTTGAGCGGGCACACCGGGTCTTCTGGGATATAGACAATGACGGGGCCGTTCAGGCCGCCCTGGTCGTCCGGTGTGCCGATGACCGCGATGCCGGTCAGGTCGATGTCCCGCATCTTCAGGTGACGGCTGACCAGATGGCTGCCGTTTTGCAAGACGCGCTTGTTGTCTGAGAACGACAGCAGCGACCGCAACGTGCGTTCACTGATCTCTTTCTTCATGTAGGCCGTATAGGCATGTAGCTTCAGTATTGAGCTTTCACAACGCTTGAGCAGGCCCAGCTGATTGAAGGCTGCTGCATCAGGTGCCTGGTCGGCCGAAGAGGTGGGGTTGAATACGTCGTCGAGGGTTTTCTGGTATTGCCCGCCCAGGTCCAGTTCTCGGCACAGCGCGGCGAATTCGTGGGGGGCGATCGCTAGCGTTTGGTCCTGATCGACAGGGTCATAGATGATGGCTTCCATGCGCCTAAGGTCCATACCCCCGGCCTGCGTGTCGGACGCCACAAAATTCTGCAGAGCGGCCGTCAGCAAGGGCTGGGTGGCCCTTCGCACAGCGGCGGCGGCCTCCACCAGCGGGTCCTTGGACAGGTTCATGAATGACCAGGAAGTGTCCGCAAGCCGAGGGTGAAAGAGAACGGCCCGACGAACGTCCACCTCAAGCTTGAAGCGCTGTTTGATTGCGGCTTTGAGCAGCGGTTCAGCGAAGCCTTCAAGTGTGGCCAGCTGCTCCAGGGCTTTTCGCTTCTGTGACTCGAGCCACTGGAAATGGGCATGTTCGGCATGTAAAGCCGCGACGGTTTCCGGCACCTCAAGGCATGCCTGTTCATACCAGTCCATGGGGTGCTTCGTGGCACTGCGCAGCGCGGCATACTGTTGCCTGGGCAATGCCTTGAACCAGTCGGGGATCAGGCTCGTGATCAGTGGGTAGGCTGGGTGGACAGGGTCATCGCTGACGTTTGCGGCAGCGGCGGGGATGGCAGGCATACAAACTCCGATTGATTAGTCAGTGTCGGAGTTTGCATGGGGGTTTTATTGGCGAGTGGTAGTTAGTTACCTGCTGTGGGGTGTCACTCCGTCGAGGAACGTGGCCTGCGATCCGGATTGGCGAACGACGTGAGTTCGCGAATCAGGCGTGCCTCGCGCGCTTGCTTGCTTCGCTCCAGGGCCGTGAATTCCTCGGTAAGGGTATCGAGGGGCCTGTCCGGAAACTGATCCGGCAGGTCCGCTACCTGAGCCTGGTAGCTTTGCTCGATTTCAGCAAAACGACCGGCGTAGGCCTGGCGCAAATGTTGGACCCACCGAGCGTTGGCGGCCGCAAAATTCAGGAAATCCTCGCCAAGCTCACCGCGCTGGACCTGCAGCTCGGCATGCGCCAACTCATCGATGCTGGCACTGATCGCGTAACGCAGCGTGTCTTCGGGTTGGCCCAGGTCAAGCGGGGTGTTCAGCTCGCGTCGGTAGGTGAGGCGCACCTCTGCTTCATCCCGGCGGGCAGTCTCGCTTTTGGCGATTTCATCCAGTGCCTGCAGGCGATACAAACGGCGCAGTTCCCGATAGAGGTTGCCTTCGGTATCTGCCGTATCGAACTGCAAACGCTGGTTGGCGATGTACAGCTCAATATTCTGGAACACCAGCAAGGCGCCGTCGTGGCAGGTCTGGTCGCCGTTTTCCTGCAGCAATGCCTCACTGGCCTGATGGTTGAACAGCACAAGGTCGTCCGGGTTGACCACCGCACTCACCAACACCTTGCGCACCCGTGCGCAGAACGCCACACGGCTTTTGCCATTCTGGTAAGGGGCGGCATTGCGCAGGCGGCCTACCAGCGCCAGAAGGTTCCCGGCATTGCCCGATGCTTGGAGGGCGTCCCAGCAATCTTTCAGGGCTTCGTTTTCGACGTCCGAGGCGAGCAGCCAGTCCTGCAGGTTGGGCGCATCGGCAGCGGGGTCCAGGAAGGGTAAGTGGAAGTGGCCGGCCATCGCGCCTTCTGTCGAGGACTCACTCATGCTGTCCGAGAGGTCGATGCCAAAGGTAAAGCTGTGCTGGCTATCCGAGGACGCGCGAGCGCGCATGACGGCTTCGTCGCTGAGCGGGTTGCTGAACAGCAAGATCGAGCTGATGGGGAAGTTGTTGTCGAGGTTGGCCAGGATGTGCGCAGGCAATTCGGTGAGGCGGTTCTCGCTGAGGTCCAAAAGCTCCAGCGGCAGCAGGCTGTCCACCCAGCTTGGCCACTGTTCCAGGCCCATGGCGTTCAGGTCGAGGCGGCGCAGCGTTTGCAGCGCTTCAGGCGCCTGTGTGATCAGCCCCATGCGGTTGCCTGTGAGGTCCAACGAATTAAGCGTGGGCAGGCGACCGAGCGTATTGATCACCTGCTGGTCGATCACCAGGCCAGCGTTGCGCAAGGCAATGTCGGTCAGCCCGGGCAGGCGCAGCAGGGCCGAAGGCAGTGTCTGCTCTGCCTGCTGATAAGCATCGACAGACAGGCGCGTCACCTGCGGGAACTGGCGGAACAGCCCGTCGAGCTGGGCGGTAGAGCCACTTACCCGCTCAAGTGCAAGGTTATGCACCTGTTCGGTGAAAAATGCCGGCAACAGCCTGGGGAAATGCTCGAGCGCAATGTCGTTCAGGCGCAGGGCTGCACGCGTCAGCCCGATCTCCTGGTAATGCCAGAACTCGTTCAACGCCGTTGCCACACGGGTCCTGGTGGCCATCACGGCCTGGCTGACCGGCGCGTTGGAGCTGGAGGCGTTCACATAGTCGTCGATGGCGTTGCGTAGCTGCTGGCGACGTTGCAGCTGCAGGGCCAGGCGGGCGCTGAAGGCTTCGCTGCGGTCTACCTCGAAGCGGGAGGCGCGGCCATCTTCGCTCATCATCACGCGCAGCAGGTCGTCCTCGAACAGGTGATTGCCCTGCAATGAGAGCACGGCGTGATCAGTAAGGTTGATTCGGTTGTCCAGCAGGAAGCGTGGCAGCATCGTGATCTGATTATTGCGCAGCCCAATGTGACGTATTTGGGTCACGGCGTTGAACCCAACCCCCTCTGGCCAGTGGTCCAGCGCCAGGTTGTCCAGGCCCAGGTAGTCGAGTGACAGTTCGTTGAAACGCGGGGGGTACTGCTCGGACAAGCGGTTGCCGCTCAGGTCCAGCCGGCGCAGGTGAGTGAGCCCCGCCAGGCTGTCGATGTCGGTCGAGGACAGCGAGAGGTTTTGATGGGTCAGGCTCAGCGATTCGAGCGCGGGCAGGTGCTGGGCAATCACCGGCAGGCTGAACTGAAACGGCGAAGGCAAGGCCCCAGGCCGGTAGGCGCGGCTGATCTCCAGCGACCGCAGGTTTGCGAACTGTCGCAGCAGGCCATTGAGGTGGGGGGCGTGATGGCTCCAGCCGGCGAAATCTTCGGGCGCTGTTTCGATCAATTGCAGGTCAGTGACGTTGGCCGTGAAGAATTCCGGCAGGTTGAGCGGGAAATCGTGCAGCGACAGGCGTTCCAGGCGAAGGGGGGGCGCGATGTCGGTGGGCGTCATAAATGCACGTTCGTACCAATGCTGAGCGATTGCATTCAACACCCGCTCGAAGTCATCCGGGGATTGACTGGGCGCCAGCGCCGCTATCTGTCGCCAGTCGTCCAGCCGGCTGTGCAGTTCATCACGTTGTTCCAGCAAGGTGCTGAGCCTTTCTTCGATGTCGGCGCGGGTGAGGGCCCTGTGCTCCAGCGCGGTGAGAATCTGCTCGGCAGGCCGGGGGTTGGGGGCGTGTTGGCCTATCTGCCGAATCGAGCTGAGCAAGGTGTGCCGTGAAATGCTTGCGGCGCGGTGGCGCATGCCGCCAAGGGGATAGCCAAGGCGGCCATCGGCCAAGCGCAGTGGCGAGCGAAAGCCTGGGCGCACGGGTTGCATGCCGAGCACCTTGCGCAGGGCCGAACGTGGCATCGGCGGCACCTGTTGAACCAAGTGCCTGAGGCCTTGCTCGTCGACGATACCCAGTGCTTCGCGTTGAGCGGCAGTCAGCACCTCGAACAGCGCGCCGTACAGGGAATTGTGCGTGACAACCCGTGCATCCGGGTGGTCATTGCCCAGCACGAGATAGCCTGCTCTGGCGCTGACGATCGTGGTGCGGCCTGGCCCGTCCGGCGGCCCGAGACGCGTGAGCTGGATGGGTGAGTGCTGGCGCTGTTCAAGCACGAGGGTGGTATCGGCTGGCCAGGCGGGCAGTTGCCCGAGCGTCTGCACGACCAGTTGATCGGTGTCCCAGTTGCGTAGGCTCTGCAGATACACCCCTTCATACGCACGCGTTAGCCGGACGTTCGCCTGATAAAGGTGGATCTCTTGCCCAATGCGCAGGGGCACTCGCCCGGCCACCAACTGTTGCAGCTCAAGCGGGTTGGCGTTGCGCAACAACTCCTGGGTGATGGTGTCGGGAAGCTGTGGATAAATGTGCTGGATCACACTGGCGCCAGGGGCCTGGGTGGCAGGTAGCTGGCGATAGCGGCTTTCGAACTCGGCGCCTGGCAGGCCAGGCTCAGCGTCCGCAGGCAATTGCCCGATCTGCTGGTCCAGGTTGAAGCGGGTCAAGGTATCTTCCAGCAGCGCGGGCAGGCGCTGGCTGTCAGCGACCGACCGGCGCAACACCGCTTCGTCAATACCGCAGGCCTGCAGGATTCGTGTCGCTGTTGCTTCATCGAACGCCGCAGAAAGGTGCCCGGCCCGCCGGAACAGCGCCATGCCTTGCCACGCCAGGGGCCTGTCCAGCTCATGCAGCCAGGCGCCGGCGCCGTTGTGCTGCAAGGCAGGTGTGTAGGCCTGGGGCCTGCGCGGGTGGTCAATCCGATATGCATTGCTCGGCGGGGTTTGCTTCACGGCATACAGCTGGCCCTCCAGCATCAGCCAACGCTTGCCGGCATGGCTGTACAGCCCGGTTTCATCCGGCTCAAGGCCCGCTGGCAAGGGCGTATCGTGGGCGAAGGGCGCAAGGTCGGGTTTCCACAACCGGGTGTCGCCATTCGGCAAATCGACTTCTTCGAGTTCCTCGATGTAAGAAGGGGTATCCACTTCGGGGATTTCAAGCACGGGGGCCTCTGGCTTACCTGCCAGCACAGCACCGATCCCTTCCTTCACGACATAGCCCGCCGCCGCCCAGGCAGCCAGGGTAGCGGTGTTTTCCATCACATCGATCAGGTAGCGGTGGGCTTGCTCCCTGTCGTCGTTGCTCCAGCTTTCGATGCCCTCATAGACTTCGTAACCCAGCTGCGCGATGCACACCGCGAGCATCGCTTCGCCAAGGCCGGGGACGAAAAAGCCCGCGATGTTCAGCGTGGTCAGTACTTTCCCGGCGATGGCCTCTCGGTGACGCTTGGCAGACAGTAGGTCGACAGCCCAGGTGGGGACGGCATGGAAGAGGGCGTCCTTTTCATGACGGGCCACCTTTTGTGTCACCAAGGTGCCTAGAAACGAGTACCTGGCCTTGTGCGGTATCGGCTCGAGCGTTGCCTGCGGGTCTGTGCCCCGCTCATGCAGGCCGCGGGTGCTCCAGCCCATGGGGGTCAACCGGTCCTGGAGCTTTTGCTGGATCGACGGTTTGTCTCGGGCCGCCAGGCAGTTGTCCAGGTAATGGATGTCCAGTCGGAGCGCGTCGCGCAGCGCGGCTTCCAGTGCGTCGAAAGAGGCGTATTCCTTCAGCGGGGTGTGCGGGGCGTCGGGGTTGTACAGTGCGACCCTGGCGTTTTGTGAGCCACTGTCGGGCTGCAACTGCAGCACTGCCATGCCGACAATTTCGACCTCCCACAATGTCAGCAGGCTGAACGTGAGTGAGCTGCCGGTGTGCGGCAGCGGCGCGTCCAGCGGGGCGGCCAGCGCCGCGTCATAAAAGCCCTGGCTGATATGCCCCTGCAACCAGGCACTGTGCAGGCTTTGCCTGAACGCGGATTGCTCGGCACGGGCGAGTGTTTCGTACACCTGCAGGGCCGCCTCATGGGGCCCTTGGTCGCCGGTTGGGGCCGGGTAGTAAATGTCATAGACCTGCTGGTGATAGCGCCCGCCGATATCCAAGGTACGGCAAAGCTCGGCGAACGCGTGGGGGGGAATCGCCACGGTATTGGTCAAGGGCACGGTGCCCATGAAGCGCCGGTGGTCCAGCACCACCGACTTTTTCAGCAAGGCCTGCGGCGCATCCATGCCATCCGCTGCGCACGCGTCAGCATCAAAGTTGTGCAATGCCCATTGCAGGAGCGACCGGGTTGCCCGGTCGACGGCTTGTCGGGCATCGATTGCGTGTTCGGTCTGGATCAGCCTGGCATCGACCAGGTAGGTGCTGGACACCTCAACATCCAGGTCGAAGCGTGCCTTGATGGCCTGCGTGAGTTGCTCGCTGGCAAAGGTGTGCAGGTCTGGCAGCGAGGCGAACAGCGCCTGGACCTGCGCTGCGTGGCTGCGGTGCTGGGCATGTTCTTGAGCCAGCGCGCGTGCGGTGTCTGGTTGATCCTGCAGCGCTGCTGCAAACCACGGCGGTACCTTGCCCTGCGCGTCGCGTAGCGACTGGTATGCCTCGCTGGAGGCAGCCTTCAGCCATTGTGGGGTGGCGTGGCCTATCCGTGCGGCGTGCAAAGGCGTGTTGCGCGAGGGGGTAGGGGAAGACGGGTTCATACAAGAGCCTCCAAGCTTGGGTGGGCTCGCAAGTATGTTCAGCAGGCCGGGGCCACTGAGGTAGTTATGTGTTTTTGCCGGGCTGACGGGCGCCGCCATCCGCCTCGCAAGCGTGATAGGGCCAAGGATGGCAACAGGACATGCTCAAAGCGCAATTCAGGTTTATGATGCCCAACGGCAGACTTAATCCTCACACGGAGTGCGCAATGCAGACCCTCTACCCGCAGATCAAACCCTACGCCCGGCACGATCTGGCCGTGGAAGCGCCGCATGTGCTGTATGTCGACGAAAGTGGCTCGCCGGAAGGTTTGCCCGTGGTATTCATCCACGGTGGCCCGGGCGCCGGTTGCGACGCGCAGAGCCGTTGCTACTTCGACCCCAACCTGTACCGCATCATCACCTTCGACCAGCGCGGCTGTGGCCGCTCCACGCCCCACGCGAGCCTGGAGAACAACACCACCTGGCACCTGGTCGAAGACCTGGAACGCATTCGCAAGCACCTGGGCATCGACAAGTGGGTGCTGTTTGGCGGCTCGTGGGGCTCGACCCTGGCCCTGGCCTACGCCCAGACCCACCCCGAGCGGGTGCACGGCCTGATCCTGCGCGGCATCTTCCTGTGCCGCCCGCAGGAAATCCAATGGTTCTACCAGGAAGGCGCCAGCCGCCTGTTCCCCGACTACTGGCAGGACTACATTGCGCCGATCCCGCCAGAAGAGCGCGGCGACCTGGTCAAGGCCTTCCACAAGCGCCTGACCGGCAACGACCAGATCGCCCAGATGCACGCCGCCAAGGCCTGGTCCACCTGGGAAGGCCGTACGGCCACGCTGCGCCCCAACCCGTTGGTGGTCGACCGCTTCTCCGAGCCGCAGCGGGCGCTGTCGATTGCCCGCATCGAATGCCACTATTTCATGAACAATGCCTTCCTCAAGCCGGACCAGTTGATCCGCGACATGCCCAAGATCGCCCACCTGCCGGCGGTGATCGTGCACGGCCGCTACGACGTGATCTGCCCGCTGGACAACGCCTGGGCCCTGCACCAGGCCTGGCCCAACAGTGAGCTGAAAGTCATTCGCGATGCCGGCCATGCGGCCTCCGAACCCGGCATCACCGATGCCCTGGTGCGCGCCGCCGACCAGATGGCCCGGCGTTTGCTCGACCTGCCCCTGGAAGAAGCATGAAGGGGCTGTTGCAACGCGTGCGTGGCGCGCGGGTAGAGGTGGCCGGCGAGATCGTCGGCGCCGTCGACCAGGGCCTGCTGGTGCTGGTGGCCGTCGAACCTGAAGATACCCGGGAACATGCCGATAAGCTGTTGCACAAGCTGCTTAACTATCGCGTGTTCAGCGACGAGCAGGGCAAGATGAACCTGTCGCTCAAGGATGTCGGGGGCGGTTTGCTGCTGGTGTCGCAGTTCACCTTGGCGGCGGACACGCGCAGCGGCATGCGGCCGGGCTTCTCGACGGCAGCACCGCCTGCCCTCGGTGCCGAGTTGTTCGACTATCTTTTAGCGCAAGCGAAGGGCCAGCACGCCGAGGTGGCGAGTGGGCGCTTCGGTGCGGACATGCAGGTGCACCTGGTCAATGATGGCCCTGTAACATTTATGTTACAAATATGAGGTCAAAAACCCCTTGTTTGTAGGAGAACAAGGGGTTTTGTACGATAAATAGTTAGTCCAGCCTGATGCGTTGTCACGCGACCTGCTGGATAATCGCGCGCTGCATGGACCTGCGTTCGCAGGTTCGTTTCACTCTGACTCGAGCATTGTCTGGATCCGTTTGGGGAATCATTACGCCCTCACGGGGTCCGAACAGTGCTCGCCAACCCGGCATTAGTCGCTGGCCGTTGGTTTCATGATCTGTTTTCGGCGAGGGTTGCTCGTGATTGTTAGTCCCCATAAAGCATCAAGAATCCCCGGCATTCGGCTACGTAAGGCCCTGATGGCCAGTGTGGCACTGGTCGGCCTGATGAACGCGGGCCAGCTGTGGGCATTCAATCTTGACGATGTTGCAGCCAAGGCAAAGGATCTGGCCGGCCAGAAGTACGAAGCACCGAAGAGCAATCTGCCTGCGGTGTTCCGCGACATGAAGTTCGCCGACTACCAGAAGATTCACTTCCTGCAGGAAAAGGCCGAGTGGGCCAAGGACAAGACCCCCTTCAAGCTGTCGTTCTACCACCAGGGCATGCACTTCGACACCCCGGTGAAAATCAACGAAGTCACCGCCACCAAGGTCGAAGAAATCAAGTACGACCCGAGCCGCTTCGAGTTCGGTGACGTGCCGCACGACCCGGAAACCACCAAGAACCTGGGCTATGCCGGTTTCCGCGTGCTTTACCCGATCAACAAGGCCGACAAGCAGGACGAGATCATGACCCTGCTTGGCGCCAGCTATTTCCGCGTGGTCGGCAAGGGCCATGTGTACGGCCTGTCGGCCCGTGGCCTGGCCATCGACACCGCGCTGCCGTCGGGCGAGGAGTTCCCGCGGTTCACCGAGTTCTGGGTCGAGAAGCCGAAGGCTACCGACAAGCACCTGGTGATCTACGCCCTGCTGGACTCGCCGCGCTCCACCGGTGCCTACAAGCTGACCCTGCGTCCGGGCAGCGACACCGTGGTCGACGTCAAGTCGCGGGTCTACCTGCGTGACCACGTCAGCCGCCTGGGCATCGCGCCGCTCACCAGCATGTACCTGTTCGGCCCTAACCAGCCTTCCCGGGTCATGAACTACCGCCCGGCGCTGCACGACTCCGAAGGCCTGTCGATCCATGCCGGCAACGGCGAGTGGCTGTGGCGCCCGCTGAACAACCCGAAACACCTGGCCGTGAGCAACTTCAGTGTCGAGAACCCGCGTGGTTTCGGCCTGATGCAGCGTCATCGCGACTTCAAGGACTATGAAGACCTCGATGACAACTACCAGAAGCGCCCAAGCGCCTGGATCGAGCCAAAAGGTGACTGGGGCAAGGGCACCGTCGACCTGGTCGAAATCCCGACTGCCGACGAGACCAACGACAACATCGTGGCCTTCTGGAGCCCAGAGACCCTGCCGGAGCCAGGCAAGCCGTTCGAGTACGACTACCGCCTGCACTGGACCATCCAGGAAGCGCAGTTCCAGGCCCAGGACCTGGCCTCGGTCACCCAGACCCTGCGTTCCACGGGCGACGTCAAACAGTCCAACCTGATCCGTCAGCCTGACGGCAGCGTGGCGTTCATCGTCGACTTCGCCGGTGCCAACCTGGCAGCCCTGCCGGAAGACGCCGCGGTACGTAGCCAGGTCAGCGTCGGCGACAACGCCGAGGTGGTCGAGAACAACCTGCGCTATAACCCAGAGAGCAAAGGCTGGCGCCTGACCCTGCGGTTGAAGGTCAAGGAAGCCAACAAATCGACGGAAATGCGCGCTGCGCTGGTGCGCGACGTGCCTGTCGAGCCTGCCAAGCCTGCTGCCAAGGACGCCAAGCAGGACAAGGCCGCTGCCAAGCACGCCAAGGCCGAGAAAGACGCCAAGGCCGAACAACCTGCCGCCGATGCGGCGTCCACCAACGGTACCCCGGCCACCACCGAAAAAGTGCTGACCGAGACCTGGACCTATCAGTTGCCTGCCGATGAGTAACTCAAGCGCAAGGCCGGTATCGCTTGGCGAATACCTGGCCCACCTCCCACTGAGCGATGAGCAGCGCGCGGAACTCGCCAGCTGCACCTCGTTCAGTGAGCTGCACCAACGCCTGGCGGCCAACCCGGCCGCCAACGCCGCCGAGGCCGTGCAGGCCTCGGTGGGCCCGCGGTTGACCGTGGGCAGCGCCGCCGAACTCGAAGACGCCGAAATGCTCGGCGTCGACGGCAGCGGCCGGCTGTGCCTGAAAATCGCACCGCCGATCAAGCGCACCCGTGTCGTGCCCGAGCCTTGGCGCACCAACGTGCTGATCCGCATGTGGCGCCGCATGACCGGGCGCACCAACGCGCCGCAGCCAGAGCAGCGTGAGCTGCCCAAGGCCCGCTGGCGCACGGTCGGCTCGATCCGCCGTTATATCCTGCTGACCCTGATGATCGGCCAGACCATCGTTGCCGGCTGGTACATGAAGGGCATCCTGCCGTACCAGGGCTGGTCGTTCGTCGACCTCGACGAGGTGGTCAACCAGCCGCTGTGGGATACCGTCGTGCAGGTCTGGCCGTATGCCTTGCAGACGTCCATCCTGATTCTGTTCGGCATCCTGTTCTGCTGGGTGTCGGCGGGCTTCTGGACCGCGTTGATGGGCTTCCTCGAGCTGCTCACCGGGCGCGACAAATACCGCATTTCCGGCAGCAGTGCCGGCAATGAGCCGATCGCACCCGAGGCCCGCACCGCGCTGGTCATGCCTATTTGCAACGAAGATGTGCCGCGCGTGTTCGCCGGCCTGCGGGCAACGTTCGAGTCGGTGGCCGCCAGCGGCAACCTCGACCGTTTCGACTTTTTCGTGCTCAGCGACACCAACGACACCGACATTGCGGTGGCCGAGCAACAGGCCTGGCTGGACGTGTGCCGTGAGACCAAAGGCTTTGGCCGCATCTTCTACCGCCGCCGTCGGCGCCGGGTGAAGCGCAAGAGCGGCAACCTCGACGACTTCTGCCGTCGCTGGGGTGGCGAGTACAAATACATGGTCGTGCTCGACGCCGACAGCGTCATGAGCGGCGAGTGCCTGAGCAGCCTGGTGCGCCTGATGGAGGCCAACCCGGACGCCGGCATCATCCAGACCGCGCCCAAGGCGTCGGGCATGGACACCCTGTATGCGCGCATGCAGCAGTTCGCCACCCGCGTGTATGGCCCGCTGTTCACCGCCGGCCTGCACTTCTGGCAGCTGGGCGAGTCGCACTACTGGGGCCACAACGCGATCATCCGCATGAAGCCGTTCATCGAGCACTGCGCCTTGGCGCCGTTGCCGGGCAAGGGTGCGTTCGCCGGTGCGATCCTCTCCCACGACTTCGTCGAAGCCGCGCTGATGCGCCGTGCCGGCTGGGGCGTGTGGATTGCCTACGACCTGCCGGGCAGTTACGAAGAGCTGCCGCCGAACCTGCTCGACGAGCTCAAGCGCGACCGCCGCTGGTGCCACGGCAACCTGATGAACTTCCGCCTGTTCCTGGTCAAGGGCATGCACCCGGTGCACCGTGCGGTGTTCCTCACCGGCGTGATGTCGTACCTGTCGGCGCCGTTGTGGTTCTTCTTCCTGGTGCTGTCGACGGCGCTGCTGGCGACCAACACCTTGATGGAGCCGCAGTACTTCATCGAGCCGTACCAGCTTTACCCGCTGTGGCCGCAATGGCACCCGGAGAAGGCCGTCGCGCTGTTCTCCACCACCATCGTGCTGCTGTTCCTGCCCAAGCTGCTCAGCATCATCCTGATCTGGGCCAAGGGCGCGGTCGAGTTTGGCGGGCGCATCAAGGTCACCCTGTCGATGCTGATGGAGATGCTGTTCTCCATGCTGCTGGCGCCGGTGCGCATGATCTTCCACACCCGCTTCGTGCTGGCCGCGTTCCTCGGCTGGGCCGCGACCTGGAACTCGCCGCAGCGTGACGACGACTCTACGCCGTGGAGCGAAGCCGTGCGCCGCCATGGCCCGCAAACCCTGCTGGGCTTTGCCTGGGCAGCGCTGGTGGCCTGGCTGAACCCGAGCTTCCTGTGGTGGCTGGCGCCGATCGTGGGTTCGCTGGTGCTGTCGATCCCGGTGTCGGTGATTTCCAGCCGTACCCGCCTGGGCCTGGCGGCCAAGGACGAGAAGCTGTTCCTGATCCCTGAGGAATACGCCACGCCGCAAGAGCTGCTGGCAACCGACCAGTACACCCACGAAAACCGCTGGCATGCCCTGCATGACGGCTTCGTGCGGGCGGTGGTTGACCCACGGCAGAACGCCCTGGCCTGTGCCATGGCGACGGCTCGCCATGGCCACGCAGCGCCAATCGAAGCGCTGCGTGCCGAGCGTGTGGCCAAGGCGCTGGAAGTGGGGCCGCAAGGGCTCGACCTCAGCACCCGCCTGGCCTTGCTCAGCGACCCGGTTGCCTTGTCGCGCCTGCATGAGCAGGTCTGGGCCGGGCACAACGCGGCGTGGATCGATGTGTGGCGTGCGTCGATCGACAACGACCCGCACTCGCCGTTGTTGCCGTTGCATCCAGAGAATGAAGGCCAACCGGCACTCGTCGGCGCCTGATAGACCACGGGGCCGCTTTGCGGCCCTCGTTTCGCGGCACAAGGCCGCTCCTACAGAGGCATGCATATCCTGTAGGAGCGGCCTTGTGCCGCGAAACGAGGGCGAAGCCCTCGCCAGCAATATCCCCCGCTACTCGATTTTGGCCAACAAAGTCCCCCCCAGCTCTAGGTCCCCGGGCCGCCATGCGTTAGCATCCCTCTCCGATAGAACGCTTCGGCCGTACGGCCGTGCCAACAATAAGATTTGCTTCTTTTCTTGCTAGGGGACTTGGTGATGATCAAGAAATACCTTTCGCGACTGCTGGTCGGTGTCACCGCCCTGGTCGCGGTCTCGGCAGCCCAGGCTGGCGCCATCGAAGACGCGGTCAAGCGCGGCACCCTGAAAGTGGGCATGGACCCTACCTACATGCCGTTCCAGATGACCAACAAGCGTGGCGAGATCATCGGCTTCGAAGTCGATATCCTCAAGGCCATGGCCAAGTCCATGGGCGTCAAGCTGGAGACGGTCTCCACCGCCTATGACGGCATCATCCCAGCCCTGCTGACCAACAAGTTCGACATGATCGGCAGCGGCATGACCCTGACCCAGGAACGCAACCTGCGCCTGAACTTCAGCGAACCCTTCATCGTGGTCGGCCAGACCCTGCTGATCCGCAAGGAGCTGGCAGGCGAGATCAAGACCTACAAAGACCTGAACAACGAGAAGTACCGCATCACCTCCAAGCTCGGCACCACCGGCGAGATGGTTTCCAAGAAGCTGATCGGCAAAGCCAAGTACCACGGCTATGACAACGAGCAGGAAGCGGTGATGGACGTGGTCAACGGCAAGGCCGATGCCTTCGTCTACGATGCCCCGTACAACGTGGTGGCGGTGGAAAAGGCCGGCGCTGGCAAGCTGCTGTTCCTCGAAGAACCCTTCACCTACGAGCCACTGGCGTTCGGCCTGAAAAAGGGCGATTACGACAGCATCAACTTCATCAACAACTTCCTGCACCAGATCAAGCATGACGGGACCTACGATCGTATCCACGACAAGTGGTTCAAGAACAAGGACTGGCTGAAGGAAATGGAATAAGGCCCAGGCCACAAGCCCAGCCTTTGACCCCAACGCGCAGGCAAACCCTGCGCGTTCGCATTTACGGAAGTACCCCACGTGATCAAACACAAGAAAGCCCAGTGGCCCTGGCACGCGCTGACCGCGCTGGTGTTGGTGGGCCTGGCGGTCAGCCTGTACCTGGCCACCTCGATGATGTCTTACGAGTGGCGCTGGAACCGCGTCCCGCAGTACTTTGCCTACCAGGCGGAAGAAGCCCAGCGCGCGGCCGGCTATGGCACCGTGCAGGACATCGTCGTTTCCGGTGACACTGCCCGCGTAACGCTGAAGGAAGAAGGGGGCGCCGAGCAGGTGCTCGACGTCGACAGCAATAGCCTGCTGCTGAGCCGTGGCGATGATGTTGCCGAGGGCGACCAGATCGGCGTAACCCGCCACTGGGCGGCAGGCCCGTTGGCGTGGGGCCTGTGGACCACGTTGTGGCTGTCGGTGGTGTCCGGTGCCCTGGGCCTGGTGATCGGCCTGTTCGCGGGCCTGTGCCGGCTGTCGAACAACCCGACCCTGCGTGACCTGTCGACCGTCTACGTCGAACTGGTGCGCGGCACACCGCTGCTGGTACAGATCTTCATCTTCTACTTCTTCATCGGCACTGTGCTCAACCTGTCCCGCGAGTTCGCCGGGGTGGCTGCGCTGGCGCTGTTCACCGGCGCCTATGTCGCCGAGATCGTGCGTGCCGGCGTGCAGTCCATTGCCCGCGGCCAGAACGAGGCGGCCCGTTCGCTGGGCTTGAATGCCAGCCAGTCGATGCGCCACGTGATCCTGCCCCAGGCCTTCAAGCGTGTGCTGCCGCCCTTGGCTGGCCAGTTCATCAGCCTGGTCAAGGACACCTCGCTGGTGTCGGTAATTGCCATTACCGAACTGACCAAGAGCGGCCGCGAGGCCATCACCACCTCGTTCTCGACGTTCGAGATCTGGTTCTGCGTGGCAGGCTTGTACCTGCTGATCAACCTGCCGCTGTCGCATTTGGCCAGCCGGCTCGAGCGGAGGCTTGCGCAAAGTGATTGAAGTCCGTGATCTGGTAAAAGTCTTCGACACCCGCGGCCACGTCGTGCGTGCGGTGGACAACGTCACCACGCGCGTGGCCAAGGCCGAAGTGGTGGTGGTGCTTGGCCCCTCGGGGTCGGGCAAGTCGACCTTCCTGCGCTGCCTCAACGGCCTGGAGCATTTCGACGAAGGCGTTGTCGCCATCGACGGCTTGCAACTGGCCGACCCGAAGACCGACATCAACGCCTACCGCCGCGAAGTCGGCATGGTGTTCCAGCATTTCAACCTGTTCCCGCACATGACCGTGCTGGAAAACCTGTGCCTGGCGCAAAAAGTCGTGCGCAAGCGCGGCAAGGCTGAGCGCGAGGCCAAGGCCCGTGCGCTGCTGGAGAAAGTGGGTATTTCGCAGAAAGCCAACGAGTACCCGTCGCGCCTCTCTGGCGGCCAGCAGCAGCGGGTGGCAATCGCCCGCGCCCTGGCGATGGAGCCGAAGGTGATGCTGTTCGACGAGCCGACCTCGGCACTCGACCCGGAAATGGTCGGTGAAGTGCTGGACGTGATGAAGACCCTGGCCCAGGAAGGCATGACCATGGTTTGCGTCACCCACGAAATGGGCTTTGCCCGTGAAGTGGCGGACCGGGTGCTGTTCTTCGATCACGGCAAGTTGCTGGAAGATGCCTCGCCGGCGCAGTTCTTCGATGCACCGAAGGACCCGCGCGCACAGGCATTTCTGCGTCAGGTGCTGTAACGACAGCCCTGTAGGAGCAGCCTTGTGCTGCGAAGAGGCCGGTAGACTACCCGTGATCTTCGCAGCGCTTAACGGCCTCTTCGCAGCACAAGGCTGCTCCTACAGGGAGGCGCATGAACACAAGCAGTATTAAAGGCTGAACCGCCCCACCATCCCCCGCAACTGCCGCCCCAACTGCTCCAGCTCCCCGCTCGACGCCGCCGTCTGTTCACTGGCCGCGCTGGTCTGGTCCGACACATCGCGCACATTCAGCACACTGCGGTTGATCTGCTCGGCCACCACGCTTTGCTCTTCACTGGCCGTGGCGATCTGCTGGTTCATGCCCTGAATATTCGATTCGATGCTTCGAAAGGCACGCGGGCGCAGGAGTTCCTGCGATAAGTCTTGTAAAATAAGGTCGCTAATACTTCTTGAGTTCTAGAAGTGAGGTATAGCGATACTTTCTTTTACTTAAACAACTGCAGTTAGAAATAAATAATCAATCGGCTAATGTTGTATTTTCCATTTAGGATGCTCATGTTCGTACCGTCTAATCGAGTTATTGATATTTGATATTGCGCGGACTTCAGATTGGGCTATTGCATTCAGAAGACTTAGCCTTTGTCTTTTGTCATCGAGGTGCTTAACAAGCATGCGTGCTGACTGGCGGGGATCTTTATACAGCTCGGAAAACTCACGGTGGTCGAGAGGGTAAGGGTATAGTGGGCCGGGGGGAGGTTCGTCAGGGTAACTTTCAATTATATTTTTTACATCTTCAGCGTGCTTTATCTCTCTTTTGGTAGTGTTTTTGTCTGCTTTTAAGTCAAACTGTTTGAGGATTAATTTCTGTCGTTCTGAGAGATTGTCTTTGTAAGTTTTTGTTCCCTCGGGTGCTATCATGTCGAAGCTTCTGAGTTTGGATCTTATATATTTCCAAATATTGCCAGAAGGGTCATTGCGATTGATCGGGTCGCCCGCCGTATAGGCATATTCATTGAAGTTGGTGCCAGAAAATACGCCGATTTTATCTGGGGATAGAAAACGCATCAGGCGAGTGCTGTACGCTCGGTTGCCATTGCCCAGCAAGTAGAAACCAAAGGTTTCCAACAGCTCACCATTATAGCCTAATGCCGTAGCCTGTTTTTCGGCAGCGCTGTGGCCATAGGCACTGTACTGAATGGCTTGAAAATCGAGCGGGTTCTTCGCGCCCAGAATGGAGTGCGCTTCATCGGTTGCAAGGAGGCAGGATTTCTCGGGCGCTGAGCTTAATTGACCCAGTGGGGTCCACGTGGCCCCGAATAGGCGAATTTGGCTGTCGATCGCGCTTATGTTTGCAAGCGTAACTTCGTTGCGGAAGTATAGTTTTTTAGCATTCATCGATTCGCTCACTTTGATAGGGTGCAATCAACCATAGGCTCCGCCTGCGAAAGCACAACTGGCAGAATTAACAGTTCAGCCCATGAGCGTGAAGGTGTTCTTTATCACTTGAGCAAGGCCTGTAGCGCGCAAGGGGCCGCAAAGCGGCCCCGGCAAGCTCAAAGGCTGAACCGCCCCACCATCCCCCGCAATTGCCGCCCCAACTGCTCCAGCTCCCCGCTCGACGCCGCTGTCTGTTCACTGGCCGCGCTGGTCTGGTCCGACACATCGCGCACATTCAGCACACTGCGGTTGATCTGTTCGGCCACCACGCTTTGCTCTTCACTGGCCGTGGCGATCTGCTGGTTCATGCCCTGAATACTCGACACCGTGTCGGTGATCTGCCCCAGCGCATGCCCGGCCTTGCGGCTCAGCTCCACGCTCTGCTCGGTCAGGCTCTTGCTGCTGTCCAGTAATCGGTTCACTTCGTCAGTACCGCTGTGCAGGCTGTCGATCAGCTGCCCAATCTCTTCGGTTGCCGTAGAGGTACGCTGGGCCAAACCCCGCACCTCATCGGCCACCACGGCAAAGCCACGCCCGGCTTCACCAGCCCGTGCGGCTTCGATCGCCGCGTTCAAGGCAAGCAGGTTGGTTTGTTCGGACACCGACTTGATCACATCGAGGATGCTGCCAATGCGTTGGCTCTCGCCCGCCAGGTGCTGCATGGCCGCCAGGCAATGGTCCATCTGCCCGGCCAGTTGCTCGATGCGGCCAATGGCTTCGGCCACCACCTGATCGCCCATCTGCGCCTGCTGGTCGGCGTTGGTCGCGGCCATGGAGGCCTGCTCGGCATTTTGCGCGACTTCCTGCACGGTCGCGCTCATCTGGTTCATGGCGGTGGCGACCTGGTCGGTTTCTTCGCGTTGCTGGCTGATGCGCAGCTTGGTGTCCTCGCTGCTGGCCGCCAGCTGTGAGGCCGCCTGTGACAGGTGGCCGACGCCCTGGTCGATGCCGCCGATCAGCTCGCGCAGGCTTACGGTCATGTCGCGCATGCTGGACTGCAACTGGCCCATCTCATCGCGGCGCAGCACCGGCTCGACCTGGCTCAGGTCGCCCTTGGCGATACGGGCGGCCAAGGTCAGCGTCTGGCGCAGCGGTTGGGTGATCTGCAAGGTGATCAGCCAGGCGGCGAGCACGCCGACCAGCAGCGCCAGTACGGCCACGCTGGTCAGCAACGAGCGGGCGGCCAGGGCCTCGCTGTCGCGTTGTTCGACTTTGCGCTCGCCCAGCTCCACGCTCACGGCGCTGAGTTCATCGCCCATCTTTTCCATGTTGCCTTGCAACTGCTCGACCCGTATGGCGACGCTGCGGTACTGGTCCAGGCTGGCGCGGTAGTTGGCCAGTTCGGTGCCGGGTTGTTCGGTCAATGTGCGCGACAGGCCCAAGGGCGCAAGGTCCTTGAGCAACTGCCCCAGGCTGCTGTCGGCGGCATTCAAGGCAGCATCACCGACCTTGGCGAAGTCTTCGACGGGCGAGAAGGTATACGCCGGCACCAGGCTCTGCTGGTTGGCAACGTCGACGTGACGGCTAAGGGTGTCCATCAGGCCCAATAGGCCGCTTTGCCGGCTATCGTCGGGCATCTTCAGCAAAGCCTGGGTCTGCAGCTCATCGATGACGTCGTTGAGTTTCTGTTCCTGTGCCTGCATCGCGTCGCGCCGCGCTTGGCGTTGGCCGACCAGGCGTTGCAGTTCAGCGAAGTCGTCGCGCACACGCTGCAGCAACTGCAGTTTCTGGGTGAGCATCTGGCGTGAGTCATCGACGTTGCTGCGCTGCTGCAGGGTAGTCAGCATGCCTTCCAGCTGATCGAGGATGCGCACGATACGCGACTTGCTGGCGTCATCACTGAGCACGCGGTAGGTGATGCGCTCTGCGCGAAGGTCTTTGACCAGGTCGTTGATCAGGCCGATTTCGCTGAGTTGCTCCGAACGGCTGATGGCGCCATCCAGCGCGCGCCAACCGCTGAGGGTGGTGGCCAGGGTAAGCAGCAAGACCACGGCGAAGCCGAGGGCGAGCTTGGCGCCGACACCGATGTTGCCGAGCCTGCGGTTAAGGTAACCGAGCATGGTGATTCTCCGTCCATTTGAGAGAGGTCGTGCGGGCACAATGCCGGCATGACACTCCTGCCCATCGGCAGCGGAGGTGTAGGACTTGACCTGAAAATCAGGTAGGAAATTTCGCTGTAACTGGTAGGAAGGCTCTGCCTGTGGCGGCCTCTTCGCGGGTGAACCCGCTCCCACAGGGGTAGCGCTTTACCTGTAGGAGCGGGTTTACCCGCGAAGAGGCCGGCACACGCGCCGAAAATCCCTGATCAGAGCCGGAACCGTCCGACCAACCCTTGCAGGTGCGTACCCAACCGCGCCAACTCGACACTGGAACTGGCCGTCTCTTCACTGGCCGCCGACGTCTGGTCAGAGATGTCCCGCACATTCATCACGCTGCGGTTGATCTCCTCGGCCACGGCCGTCTGTTCCTCTGCCGCCGTGGCAATTTGCTGGTTCATCGCCTGGATCGACGACACGGTCCGGGTGATGGTCTCTAGCGAGCCGCCTGCGCGGCGGGTCAGTTCTACGCTGCTGTCGGTCAGCTGGCGGCTGTTATCCATCACGCTGGTCACGCGCTGGGTACCGCTTTGCAGGCCGGCAATCAACTCTTCGATTTCTTCGGTCGACTGTTGCGTGCGCTGGGCCAGGCTGCGCACTTCGTCGGCCACCACGGCAAAGCCCCGCCCGGCTTCACCTGCGCGTGCCGCTTCGATTGCCGCGTTAAGGGCCAGCAGGTTGGTTTGCTGGGCCACCGACTTGATCACATCGAGGACGCTGCCGATCTTGTCGCTCTCAGCCTTGAGCTGGTTCATCGCTTCGCTGGAGTTGGCCACTTCGCAGGCCAGGCGTTCGATCTGCGCCACCGCTTCGCCCACCACCCGGTCGCCCTCGCGGGCCTGCTGGTCGGCCATCAGGGCCGCTTCCGAGGCCTGCTCGGCGCTACGCGCCACCTCGTGCACGGTGGCGGTCATTTGGTTCATGGCCGTCGCCACCTGGTCGGTCTCGACCTTCTGGTTGTTGACCCCGGCGCTGGTCTGCTCGGTTACCGCCGACAGCTCTTCGGCAGCGCTGGCGATCTGCGTGACGCCGTCGCCGATGCCGCCGATCAGTTCGCGCAAGCCTTGGGTCATGCGCTGCATGCTGGCCTGCAGTTGGCCCAGCTCGTCGCGGCGCTGCACCTGCAGGTCTTGGCTCAGGTCGCCATTGGCCACGCGCTCGGCAGCGCTGAGGGTCTGGCGCAGCGGGATGATGATCTGCCGGGTGATCGCCCAGGCCGCCAGCAGGCCCAGGGCCAAGGCCAAGGCGGTGGCGGCGGCGAGCAGGGTTTTGGCCTGGGTAGCGCTAGCGTCGCGCACTGCGGTTTGCGACGTGGTCATCGCCTGGCTGGCTTGCAGCAACACCGTGCCTTGGTCGGCCATGTGTTGCAGCGCTTGCTCGCTGGCCGTCTGCGCGTTGCTGAACTGGTTGACCGCATCACGGTAGCCGGCCATGGCGGTAGCGGCGTCGTCGAGGCTGGCGGCATGCTCTGCCGGCACCTTGGCGGGCAGTGCCTTGAGTTCGGCCAGGGCTGCGTCGATGGCCTTCAGTGCGGTCTGCTGGAACTCGGCGTTGCCGCTGTAGGTGTAACCGCGGACCTGGAAGCGCGCCTGTTGCAGCAGCGCGCTTACCTCGACCGCATGCTGGTATTGGGCAATATCGCCCCCCTTCAGCAGGCCCTGCTGCACGCGGCCGACCAGCTCGACGGCCTTGTCGGCACTGTCGCCGAGCACACTGCGGCTGGCCTCGCGGCGCTGGCCGGCCTGCTTCAGGTCGTTGAACGCTTGTTGGTAGATGCGCACCGCCTCGCGTTGTTGTTCGAGGTGCTGACGGTCGGCAGGGTGGTCGATCTGGCCCAGCATCAACGTCACCTGGCGATCGAGGTTGACCAGGGCCTTTTCCAGCTCGGCGACAGCGGCGTCATCGCGGTTGCGCTGGTAATGCTGGCGCGCGATGCGCAGTTCCTGGGTGTACTGCTGGATCACCGAAATATTGCCCAGCTTGTCACCGCGGTCGATGACGCTGTCCAGGCCGTGCCAGCCGGTCAGGGTAATGGCCAGGGTCAGGAGCAATACCAGGCCAAAGCCCAGCCCTAGCTTGCGATTGACGCTTACGTTCCCCAGCGAGTGGGCTAACCATCGGTACATGTTCGACTCTCCGGTAACTTGGCAGCACGGATAATTATTGTGTTGCCAAGGCATCGGCCTGGGAGAGAGAAACTTGATGGGGGGAAAAGACTGACTGATGCGTCAGAAAATGCGCGACAGCAGCGCGGTAACGGCAGTCTCCACGCGCAGGATGCGTTCGCCCAGTTGCACCGGTGCCAGGCCAGCCTTGCCCAGCAGCTCGACCTCGTAGGGGATCCAGCCGCCCTCGGGGCCAATGGCCAGGGTCACCGTTTGTTCGACGGCGCGCGGGCAGGCGGGGTAGGGGCCCGGGTGGCCCACCAGGCCCAACGTGCCTTCGGCAATGGCGGGCAGGCGGTCTTCGACGAAGGGCTTGAAGCGCTTCTCGATGATCACCTCGGGCAGCACGGTGTCGCGTGCCTGCTCCAGGCCCAGGATGAGGTTTTCACGAATGCTGTCCGGGTTCAGAAATGGCGTTTGCCAGAAGCTCTTCTCGACCTTGTAGCTGTTCACCAGGATCAGGCGTGGTACACCCAGTGTGGCGATGGTCTGGAACAGCCTGCGCAGCATTTTTGGCCGTGGCACGGCCAGCACCAGGGTCAGCGGCAGCTTGGCGGGCGGTGGCTGGTCGAAGCCGACCTGCAGTTCTGCCTCATGGCCTTCCAGGCGCACCACGGTGGCGCGGCCCATCAAGCCGTTGACCTGGCCGACGCGCAGGCTATCGCCCACCGCGACCTTGTGGATCTCCTGCATGTGGGTGAAACGCCGGTCGGCCAGCACCACGCGGTCGGCCGCGATGAAATCGGCTTCTTCGAGTAGCAGCAGGTTCACGGTTGCGTCGCTGGCGGCTGGTCGTTGTGGTCGTTGGCCGCTTCATCGTGCGCACCGCGCTTGCGGATCAGGCTGCCACACAGCACGCCGACCTCGAACAACAGCCACATGGGCACGGCCAGCAGGGTCTGCGAGAAGATGTCTGGCGGGGTCAGGACCATGCCGACCACGAAGCAGCCGATGATCACGTAGGGGCGGACCTTCTTCAGGTACTTCACGTCGACCACGCCGATCCACACCAGCAGCACCACGGCGACCGGGATCTCGAAGGCGACGCCAAAGGCGAAGAACAGGGTCATGACGAAGTCGAGGTAGCTGGCGATGTCGGTCATCATCGACACACCCTCGGGCGTGGCGCTGGCGAAGAAGCCGAAAATCAGCGGGAACACCAGGAAATAGGCGAAGGCCATGCCGGCGTAGAACAGGAAGATGCTCGACACCAGCAGCGGTATGGCGATGCGTTTTTCGTGGCGATACAGCCCAGGTGCGATAAAGCCCCAGATCTGCTGAAGGATGAACGGGATCGCCAGGAACAGCGAAACGATCATGGTCAGCTTGAACGGCGTGAGGAACGGCGAGGCCACGTCGGTGGCGATCATCGTTGCATTGGCCGGCAGGTGGTCGCGCAGCGGCGCGGACACCAGGGTGTAGATCTGCTGGGCGAAAGAGAACAACCCGGCAAAGATCAGGAAGATGACGGCGACACAGCGCAACAGGCGGGTGCGCAGTTCAGTCAGGTGCGAGACCAGCGGCATGGGCTGGTCGTGTTCCGGATTTTCGCTCATGGGGCTCGCGGCGGTTGTGGCGGTTCAGAGGGGGCAGCCGGCGCTGTTGGGGCGGCCGGCGTAGCGTCTGGCGTGGCTTCGAGCCCAGCAGGCGGCTGCACCGTGGCCGTGGTGACAGGGGGCTGCACCGGTGGCGTCTGCGGGTTGAGGATGCGCCGGGCTTGCTCTTCCATTTGCAGGATGTGCTCGTTGTGCAGCTGGCGACGGATATCGTCGGCGCCGATCTCGCGCTCGACTTCCATCTTGATGCTGTTGAAGCTGCGCTTGAGGCGGCCGATCCACAGCCCTGCCGTGCGCGCGGCGCCGGGCAGGCGCTCGGGGCCGAGCACCAGCAAGGCGACGAGGCCTACCAGCAGCAACTCACTGAAACTGATGCCGAACATGGGTCAGTCTTTCCGCTGCGGCTCTTGGACCGGCTGGGCCTGGCCTTCGATGGTGTGGCCCTGAGGCTGTTGTGCAGTGTTCTGCACTGGTGGCACGGGCTGGGCAGGCGGCGGGGTCTGCTCGGCCGGCTTGTTTTCTTCGTCGTTCATGGCCTTGCGGAAGCCTTTGATCGACTCGCCGAGGTCGCTGCCGAGGTTTTTCAGCTTCTTGGTGCCGAACACCAAAACGACGACGACCAGCAGGACAATCCAATGTTTCCAGTCAAAGATACCCATGTTGCTCTCCTAGAATTCTATACAGTCAGGCGGAAGGTTGACGCGCAGCCTTCTCGTCATGCCCGGAAAGCCCGAAACGGCGCTCCAGTTCATCGAGCACGGCCTGTGGGTGTTGCCCCAACGCGCTGAGCATGACCAAGCTATGAAACCACAGGTCGGCGGTTTCATAGATGACATCGCTGTAATCCTTGCTGACAGCGGCGTCCTTGGCGGCGATGATCGTTTCGATAGACTCTTCGCCGAGCTTTTCGAGGATCTTGTTCAAGCCCTTGTGATGCAGGCTTGCCACGTAGGAGCTGTCGGGTGCCGCGTGCTTGCGTTGTTCCAGCACTTCGGCCAGGCGGTTGAGGGTGTCGCTCATGTCAGTGTCCTGCGCTATAAATGGCGTCCGGGTCTTTCAGGACCGGGTCGACGGTTTTCCACTGGCCGTCTTCGAAGACGCGGTAGAAGCAGCTTTCGCGGCCGGTATGGCAGGCGATATGGCCCAGTTGCTCGACCATCAGGATGATCACGTCGGCATCACAGTCCAGGCGCATTTCGTGCAGTTTTTGCACATGGCCAGATTCCTCGCCCTTGCGCCACAGCTTGCCACGCGAGCGCGACCAGTAGATGGCGCGTTGCTCGGCGGCGGTCAGGGCCAGGGACTCGCGGTTCATCCAGGCCATCATCAGCACGCGTCCGGTCTTGTGGTCCTGGGCAATGGCCGGTACCAGGCCATCGCTGTTCCACTTGATCTCGTCCAGCCAGTCTTTCATCGTCCACTCCAAAACGGGCCCGCTCCTGTGCCGGGCCCTTTGCGCTAGTGTGCCAGCCAGCGGGCCGGCTGGCTATTGGCGCACGATCAGGTAAAGGCCGGCGGCCAGCATCAGCCAAGCTGGCCAAGCGGCCGGAGCGGCCAGGCTGGCGGCCTCGGCGGCGCCGGCGGCCAGCACCGCGCCACCCCCCAGCAAGCCGGCGCCCAGCAGGCGCAGCGCCCAGCGGTCACCTTGGCGGCGGCGCTCGGGCATCTGCGGGTCGTGCAGGTGCGGTTGCGACAGGCGTTCGAGCAGGTCGCGGGTCATGCCGGCCAGGTGCGGCAACTGCTCGGCCTGGCTGTACAGGTTGCCGACCATGGCCTTGGGGCTGTAGCGCTCGCGCATCCAGCGTTCCAGGAATGGCTTGGCGGTGCTCCACAGGTCCAGGTCCGGGTAGAGCTGACGGCCGAGGCCTTCGATGTTGAGCAAGGTCTTCTGCAGCAGCACCAGCTGAGGCTGGACTTCCATGTTGAAGCGCCGGGCGGTCTGGAACAGGCGCATCAGCACCTGGCCGAAGGAAATATCTTTCAACGGTTTTTCGAAGATCGGCTCGCACACCGTACGGATCGCCGCCTCGAATTCGTTGACCTTGGTGTGCGCCGGCACCCAACCCGAATCGATGTGCAGTTGCGCAACGCGGCGGTAGTCACGCTTGAAGAAGGCAAACAGGTTGCGCGCCAGGTAGTCCTGGTCTTCCGACGTGAGGCTGCCGACGATGCCGCAGTCGATGGCGATGTACTGCGGGCTCCACGGCTTGACCGTGCTGACGAAGATGTTGCCGGGGTGCATGTCGGCATGGAAGAAGCTGTCGCGGAATACCTGGGTGAAGAACACCTCCACACCCCGTTCGGCCAGCAGCTTCATGTCGGTGCGCTGGTCGGCCAGGGTCGCCATGTCGGTGACCGGCACGCCGTAGATACGCTCCATCACCAGCACCTTGGGCCGGCACAGGTCCCAGTACACCTGGGGCACGTACATCAGCTCGGAGCCTTCGAAGTTGCGCCGCAGTTGGCTGGCGTTGGCCGCCTCGCGAAGCAGGTCGAGTTCGTCGTAGATGGTCTTTTCGTAGTCGTTGACCACCTCCACCGGGTGCAGGCGGCGGGCGTCGGCAGACACCCGCTCGGCGCCCTTGGCGATCAGGAACAACCAGGCCAGGTCTTGAGCGATGACCGGCTTGAGGCCCGGGCGGACCACCTTGACCACGACTTCTTCGCCGCTTTTCAGGCGGGCGGCGTGTACCTGGGCCACCGAGGCCGAGGCCAGTGGCTCGACGTCGAAGCGGCTGAACACCTCGCCAACCTTGGCGCCGAGCTGTTCTTCGATCAACGCCACGGCCTGTTTCGGGTCGAACGGCGGCACGCGGTCTTGCAGCCCCATCAGTTCGTCGGCGATGTCGGTGGGCAGCAGGTCGCGGCGGGTGGACAGCAGTTGACCGAACTTGATGAAAATCGGCCCCAGGTCCTGCAGCGCCAGGCGCAGGCGCGCACCGCGGCTGAGCGCGGAGGGCTTGCGCGGCAGCCAGCGCCAAGGCATCAGCAGGCGCAGGCTCATCAGCCACCAGGGCAGGGGCAGGTCGAACAACAGGTCATCGAGACGGTAGCGGATCACCACACGCTGGATGCGAAAGAGACGGCGGACGGCGAGCAGCTTCATGCGTTATCGCTGGTATCAAGGGATCGGGAGAGGCGCTGCAGGCGCGCCTCGAGGCGTTCTATATCGACCTTCAGGGCATCGAGCTCGCTGAAGGCGGCTTCGGCTTCGCGTTTGCCCACCAGGGTGCGCGACTCTTCGGCCAGGTACTCGGAGAGGTTCTGGCTGAAGCGCGTCAGGCCTTGGCGGGTCCAGCGCGCGCGCAGGCGAATGTGGCCGGCCAGCAACGCCGTGGCCACCGGGCCGAGCCAGCGCTGCAGCTCGTGCTCCCAGTCCAGTTCGAGGTCTTGCAGCACGCCGAACAGGTCGAGCAACACAGCGCTGTCGCCATGCAGTTCGACCTGCGGGCTGTGCAGCACGGCGGTCTTGTCCTTGGCCAGGGCCAGTTGCGCCAGGCTGCCGGCAGGGGCGCGCAGGCTGCAGTCGACCTCGCCCTCCCAGTGCGCGGCCAGCATCAGGCCGTCTTCATCGGGCAGGATGAACACCTGCAGGGCCGGCTGACGGCAATCGATCTCGATGACCTTGCCTTCGAGCGCGGCCAGCCGCGGCAGCGCCGTGCTGTCCATGCGCAGGACGCGGTTCAGGCCATGTTCGACGCTGGCGAGCAGCCCGGCCAGCAGCATCAGGGCTTGATTCCCCGGTGCACGGCGACGATACCGCTGGTCATGTTGTGGTAGGTGACGCGGTCGAAGCCGGCGTCGACCATCATGGCCTTGAGGGTTTCCTGGTCGGGGTGCATGCGGATCGATTCGGCCAGGTAGCGGTAGCTTTCCGAGTCGTTGGTGATCAGCTTGCCGGCCAGTGGCATGAAGGCGAACGAGTAGGCGTCATAGGCCTTGGACATCAGCTTGTTGGTCGGCTTGGAGAATTCCAGGATCAACAGGCGGCCGCCGGGCTTGAGCACGCGCAGCATCGAGCGAATGGCTTCGTCTTTGTGGGTGACGTTGCGCAGGCCGAAGGCGATGGTCACGCAGTCGAAGTGGTTGTCCGGGAACGGCAGCTTTTCGGCGTCGGCCTGGACGAACTCGATGTTGCCGGCCACGCCACGGTCGAGCAGGCGGTCACGGCCTACCTTGAGCATCGAATCGTTGATGTCGGCGAGCACTACCTGCCCGGTCGGGCCAACAAGGCGCGAGAACTTGGCGGCCAGGTCCCCGGTACCGCCGGCGATGTCCAGCACGCGGTTGCCGCTGCGCACGCCCGACAGCTCGATGGTGAAGCGCTTCCACAGGCGGTGCATGCCGCCGGAAAGCACGTCGTTCATCAGGTCGTACTTGGCGGCCACGGAGTGGAACACCTCGGCGACTTTCTTCGCTTTCTGGCTCTCCGGTACGTCCGTGTAGCCAAAATGGGTGGTGGGTTCGGCGTGTTCGCCTTTGCGCTGGTCGTTCATATCGCTTCACCGGAAAAAATTACCGCCATTCTAGGGCGAATGGGCGGATTTGTCTTGGCGGGGTGTGCCAGGGGGCAGGGGCGGGCATAATGCTGATTATGTCTTCATACCCAGGATCACCCGCATGACCCAGATCAGCGTCGAACGCAAACATTCCCTCGGCCGCGAGGCTGCCCGCGCCAAGGCCGAGGCGCTGGTAGAAAAGCTCAGCCGCGAATATGACCTCAAGGCCACCTGGAACGGCGACCGCGTCGACGTCGCGCGCAGCGGCGCCAACGGCAGCGTGCAGATTGGCGAAGACACCATCCGCGTCGAGCTTAAGCTCGGCATGATGCTGTCGATCATGGGCGCTAGCATCAAGAGCGAAATCGAGCGGGCACTGGACAAAGCCCTGGCCTGACACCAGGGCTGTGCTGTTGACCGGCCCGTCAGTGGGCCGGAAAGGGGATGATGCCCTCTATCTGGTCCAGGCGCAGGTCGCCGCGGTAGATGTCGATCCGTTCAGCCGCTGTATGGGCGTGCTCTAGCCTGACCTCGCGCGCCTTTTCGGCCCTGCTGGCACGCGCGGGGCGCGGCTCCCAGTGCTTCAGGTGGCCTTTGACGAAGGTGCGGGGCGCCGCGTCGGCGCTGCGGTAGTGGAAGTGAGCTTCCCACAGCACCGCATTGGGCACCTGCACGTCCTTGATCTGGTAGACGTCCAGGTAGTCGTTGGCGGTGCGCAGCGGCTTACGCGATGTGCTCAGGGCGATCTCGATCCGCTGTTGCTGATACAGGTAACGTAACGCATTGCTGTCCGGGTGGCGGGTGTTGAGGTAGGCGTCGGTGAGCAGTCGGCGTTTTTCGGTGTTCAGCGAGGCGATGGCATCGCGCAGTTGGCTGGCCAGGCCTTCGGACGCCCGGTCATCGGCGGCGCTTACGTGCTGCTCGACCTTGCGCATGTCCTCGATCTGCCAATCCATGAGGTCGGCCAGGCTGTTCGGCTCGTTCGCGTAGCGCGCTGCCAGCGCGACCCGGTCACTCACTTGCGCCAGCAGGTGTTGCGCGCGACTGCGCAGCTGGGCGGTGTCTTGCGCGGCGGGGCGCTCCTCGCCTGGGACTTCGAACCATTGGCCATTGCGCCGCTCATAGGCGCCCCCAGGTTGCTCGGTGGCCGGGTTGCGCTGAACGGCATGATCGCCTTCCAGGTCCCGCTCGACCAGCACCGAGCGCCCTCGGGAGGTTCGGATCAGGGTGCGTTTGCCGGCCCTTACACGGTGGGTCAGCTGTCGCGCAGGGGGCGATGAGCCCTGTTCGGCATTCATCAAGGCGGTGCTCAAGTCGGTTTCTGCCAGGCGTTCCAGGCCCGTCATCGCCTCGATGTAGGCCTGCAGCATCGTTGTATCCACGGCGGGTGCAGTGAACGATTGCATGTACCTGGCCCTGCCAATGACTGCCCGGTAAACGCGCAGGGCGTTGCCCAGCACCTCCGCTTGTTGGTCGGCAGGCAGGCTGGCAGAGGCAACGCCATCGTGGCTCCACAGCGCTGCTGACAGGTCCGTGTCGCTCAGGCTGTTTTGCAAGGGCAGCAGGTCAATGGCCGCTTCGGCAGTGAGCAGGGTCTTGTCCAGTGTCAGGTAAGCCAGGTCGCTGACAATCTGTGCGCGGACGATCAACGACGAGTAAGGGCGCAGCTTGATGGCGCGTTCGATTTTGGCTTTCTTGTCTGGATAGGCGACGCGGGTATCGCTGAGCACGTCGGAAAGCGTTTTATCCAGCCGCTCGCTGACCACGAGCAGGCGGCGGCTGACCTTCAGCGCGTCTCGGGTCGATTCGCGAAATGCAGCGTGTCGGCCCCTCTGCTCATCACTGTCAGGCACCCCACGCAAGCCCACTGATTGCTCCTGCAAGTGTTCGTGGTCGACCAGTTCGAGCAGGCGCCGCACCAGCAGCATGTCATTGTCGATGGCGGCTTCTGTCCAGTTGCTGAGCCGGCGTGCAGTGGCGCCCGAACGGTCGTACTTCAGGTAGCGAGGCTCGAGCATCTGCCGGTAGAGGTCGGCGTTGGCATGCAGCAAGCTGGCCTGCTTCTCCAGGTACAGCGACCCCGCGGCGATCTGCGGCACGTGCTGCCTGCGCATTTCCAGCACTGCCTGGCGCTGCACTCGGAGTGCCGGTGGAAGTGCCTTGACGTCGGGTTTGGGCAACGCATTGAACGCCAGGCTGAACGCGGCCGCCTCGTCGTCAAAGGCTTCAAGCTCGATGCGGTTACGCTCCATGAAGGGCTCGAGCTGGGTCAGTTTGTCCTGGTTGGCTTGACCGGTCGCTTGCAGTGCATCGTAGTGCTGGCGATTCTGCGCGGTGACGGCTTCTCGGGTTTTTGGCATGCCGCCGGCCAAGTGCAAGTCCAGGACCCATTCGTCATTCCAGCGCCGCAGCCAAGGGCCTTTGCTGCGTTCGCGCCCGACAATGTAGTAGCCGTCGGGCGCGCCGCCCCAACGTGTGTGCCATTCGCCCTGGCTGGTGTCCGGGCCGATGATCTGGATTCCGCCCCAGGTTTCCTGCACCTCGTAGGCCACGTCCTGCAGGTTCACGTAGAGCCGCTCTTGCACCGTGTACAACCCGCGTAGGCGGCCTTGTGTTTCAGCGGCATGGCCTTGCAGGGAAACGCCTGCGCGCAGTTCACCCAGGCGCTGGCGGGCGTGGGAGGGCAAATTGCCCACCCGCTGGCTGTTGTGCCAACGGCTCACACTGACGTGGCCGGGGCGTTGCGCCTGGTGGGGGGCGACCCAGTCCGCTGTCTTGGGTACCTCAACGGTAACCGGCGTGGAGGGCGTTCTGCGGGCGGGGCCCTCCAGGGCCATGGCGTCCGCCGCTGCCGAGCTGACCCCCGCATGCGTTGCGGCTGTGGGGCCCTGCATCAACAACAGGGCCAGGTTGGTCAGCACATCTGCCGCTGCCAAGGCCTGTTCTTCCGCGCTGCCATCGGACAGGGCGGGCAGGTCATCCTTGAGCGTTGCCACGGCGGCGACCAGCCAGGCCAGCATGGCCGCAGGGCCACGCAGCAGGGGCGTGACCGTGTTGAACACGACCCAGCCGCACTGCACGATCAAGGCCCAGCGCTGTTGCGCATTCGAGCGGCTCTGCCGGGAGGCCAGCAGTAGCATTGTCTGAATGCGTGCGTTGTAGAGGTGGTTGTCCAAATCTTCCAGCCAAGGTGTGTGAACGGCTGTAACAGGGACCCTGAGGCGTTCCACCAGGGTGTCTACCAACGCCGACTGCGTGCCAATCAAGTGCGCCAGGGCCGACAGGCGGCTATGCAGGTGCGGACGTTCGAATCCGCCGTGCTGGTAGATGCCCCTGGCGTCGTCATCCATCCAGGCCAGCAGCTGTTGCTGCAACGCCTGATCAGCCCGTATCTGCGCCATCAGGCTGTCCAGGCTGGCAAACTCCGCCACGGCGTCATCCGCGAACAGGGGGCGATACAGGACCCAGCGCTGGTTGGCCTTTACCTTGATCAGGAACATGCCGTGCACCGTGTTGCCTTCAGAGGCACCCGGTGCAGGCAGAAACGCCAGTGGCGCAATGCTGAGCGCATCAGGTGACGCTTGATTGGCACGGCAGAAATCGACGATTGCCTGGCAGGCCTGTGCGCTGAGCTTGGCTTCGATCCTGGCCCTGAGCGCGGCGAACTGCAGGGTGCTGCGCCATTCCGTGGCATGGCGCTGGAGGCGGCTGGACTTGAGCGTGGCGTCTTGCAGTTGGTGGGCGACATAAGCGGGGTAACGCCCGCCGACATCCACAGTCGAGATCAAGCGGTTGACGTAATCCAGGTTCAGCCAGCTGCCCAGAGGCCGTGCGTGGGTGTCGAGCAGGCCGGACGCCACTTCGTCGCTGCCCGTGTGCAGGCGTGCAATGGCCAGTTCCGTCAGGGTCATGCTTTTCAGGTAGTTCAATTGCGCGGGGCCGGACGACGACAGCGGTACCACCACCGAGATCTGCACAAGCAGCTGGTCGGGGTCTTGCGGTGTTTCGGCTGGGAAGTCCGCATGCATCTGTTCGCGCAGCCGGCGAGCGGCATAGCGGCCCAGGGTTTCTATTGCGTCGAACGACGTCCTGCCCTGGGCGTGCGCCTGGCTGGCGGCGAGCTCCAGCAGGGCTTCGGCGTACAGCAGGTGGCCGGTGCTGTCTGCTTGATTAAGCCAGGTGGGCAGGCTTAGCAGTGGCTGCTCGGTGCTTGGCAGGGGCAGGCCCAGGAAGTTGGACGAAGGGTCGCTCAAGGTGCTGAAGGCCTTCTCAAGCGCGTGGACGCTGGTGAGCGTGGACAACCGCAGGCGGCCGACCCTGTCGAGGATGCCATTGAGTAGTTCAGTGGACTGGAACGCGAACGGGTCTGTGTTCAGTGGTTGCTGTGCCCAGCGCAGCGTGTCGAATTGATACTGCTGCGCCAGTGTGTCGCGAAGGGCCTCGGCGAAGGCCGCAAGGTCAACGTAGCTGCGTACCGCGCCTGAAGGTTTACACCACAGCACCATCCCGGCTTCGGCGATGATCAACAGGTCCGGTAAGACCAGGGGTGGATGCTCATCGAGGGTGACCTGCAGCCGGTTGATCGCCAGCGCGCTGGCCGTGCCGTTGATCACACCATACAGCACGGCTTTCGCCGGTTCGGACAAGCCCTGCCGTTCCACGCCTAGCAGCAGGGCGGCTTTCAAGGTCTGCGCCAAACTGTGCACATGGGACAGGCCCGATGTGGCGTCGCTTGCAGCCCAGAAACCAATCTGTGCCTGCTGAAAGGCTTCGGTCAGGGCCGCCAGCAGTTCGTCGAAGTCGCGGTTGAGGTTGTCCATGTTCAGGCTGACTTCGGGCTGAGCGTTCGGGCCGACACCTGCCGCCTGCGGCAGAAAGGGCAGGGGCGGCGCGATGCTGAGCACGTCTGTGCGCGTGAGGGCCATGCCTTTGCCCGACAGAAAATGGTCGAGCAGCGTATTTACCAGGGGGACCTGTGCCGGTTGCTTGCCTGCGCCGTGGATGAGCGTGAAGGGCTCGAGGGACTGCAACTGCGGGTGGTTGCGGGTGATCCAGGGGTAGCGGTTGGCCAGGATCGTCAAACCGGCCTTGGCAACCACCTCGCGCAGCGTGGGGCGTTGGGCGAATTGGCTGGCTACCCGTTGCTTGAACGTGGTGGGCTGCAAGGGTGGGGACGCAGGCATGAGGTGTGAGCTCCGGTGGCGGGAATGCTCGCACGCTAGCGCCGATGCCTGCGGCGGCGGCGGTACATGTTTGGCCCCCTATGCCGCGTGAGCTTAGGGTGAGGTTTCTAATTTTCTTCCCTACCTTATGCTCAAGCCCAACCTCCATGGGCAGTTCCTCTCCACTCATGAGCATGAGGTACAGAGCATGGCCAAAGTGAATGTGAAGAAAAAGGACGACGCTCCAGGCACCCTGGGCGAAGTGCGCGGTTATGCGCGCAAGATCTGGCTGGCAGGTATCGGTGCCTATGCCCGCGTCGGCCAGGAAGGTTCCGAGTATTTCAACGAGCTGGTCAAAGCCGGCGAAGGCGTTGAAAAACGTGGCAAGAAGCGCATCGACAAAGAGCTCGATGCGGCCAACAACCAGCTGGATGAAGCGACCCAGGAAGTCAGCCGCGTACGCGGCAAGGTCGAAGTTCAACTCGACAAGATCGAAAAAGCTTTCGACGCACGGGTTGGTCGCGCCTTGAATCGCCTTGGCATTCCGTCTAAACATGACGTTGAGGCGTTGTCCATCAAGCTTGAACAGCTGCACGAGCTGCTTGAGCGCGTCGCGCACAAACCATAAGGAGAGCAGGATGGCTGGCAAAAAGAATTCCGACAAAGAAAGCAGCTCCTGGGTCGGCGGGATCGAGAAGTACTCCCGCAAGATCTGGCTGGCGGGCCTGGGGATCTATTCGAAGATCGACCAGGACGGCCCGAAGCTGTTCGATACGCTGGTGAAGGACGGCGAGAAGGCCGAGAAGCAGGCGAAGAAGACCGCTGAAGACGTGGCTGATAGCGCCAAGGCGTCGACCACGTCGCGCGTGTCCGGCGTGAAAGATCGCGCGCTGGGCAAGTGGAGCGAGCTTGAAGAAGCCTTCGACAAGCGCCTGAACAGCGCCATCTCGCGCCTGGGCGTACCAAGCCGCAATGAGATCAAGGCGCTGCACCAGCAAGTGGACAGCCTGACCAAGCAGATCGAGAAACTGACCGGTGCCTCGGTCACACCGATCTCCAAGGCGGCTGCGAGCAAAGCCGCTGCCAAACCACTGGCCAAGGCGCCTGCCAAACCTGCTGCGAAAACCGCAGCAGCCAAGCCGGCGGCCAAAGCGGCTGCGGCAAAACCTGCGGCTAAACCTGCTGCAAAAACCGCTGCTGCCAAGCCTGCGGCCAAACCTGCTGCCAAGCCTGTTGCGGCCAAGCCTGCAGCGGCGAAGAAACCGGCAGTGAAGAAGGCCCCGGCCAAACCGGCCGCCGCCAAACCGGCAGCACCTGCGGCCAGTGCGGCACCGGCTCCGACTGCTACAGCTGCAGCGCCAGCGCCAAGTGCGGCACCGGCCAGCAGCACACCGTCGGCAGCGACCGGTACCGGTACCCTGATCTAACCGCGTCGCCTTCTTCGCGGGCAAGCCCGCTCCCACCCGAACTGTGCAGCCTCCAAGGCTAGCGCCGTACCTGTGGGAGCTGGCTTGCCAGCGATGAGGCCGGAACAAGCACCACACGACAGTTGCTCCCACCAGTCCAGCAAACTACCCCTCCAGATACCGCACCGCCAACTGCTCCGCCGCCGCCCGGGCCTGGGCCTGCAGATGCGGCGCCACCAGCATCATCACCTGGTACACCACGATCCCCACATCCCCCTCCCGCCCCAGCACGCGCTGGTAATCCAGCGAGAACATCAGTGTCAGGGTGATCTGCTCCACCAACTGCCCCAGCGCCTGAGTTTCGCTCACCACCTGCCCCTGGCCCTTGAGGCTGGCCAGCAACGCGGCAAGGGTTCGCTTCAGTGCGTTGATCAGGCTGCGCATGCCGCGGGCCAGCTTCGGCAGGCGCCCGGTCAGGTTGGACAGGTCCTGGAACAGGAAGCGGTACTGCGCCATGCGCTCGACGATCAAGTGCAGGAACAACCAGTAGTCCTCGGCCTCCAGGCGCACTTCAAGCGGTGGGTCGAGCAGCGGCATCAGCGCTTCTTCGAAACGCTCGAACAGGCCCAGTACCACCGGTTCCTTGCCATGGAAGTGGTAGTACAGGTTGCCAGGGCTGATGCCCAGTTCGTTGGCGATCTCCAAGGTCGAGACATTCGGTTCGCCTTGCTGGTTGAACAGCTGCAGGGCGCATTCAAGGATACGGTCGCGGGTCTTCATCCGGGCGGTGTGCTCATCGGGTCAGGACATAGGTGCCTGGCGCAGGGCCCAGCGGCGGATAGGTGGCATTGCCAAGCGTGGTGCGTGGCGCTTTCAGCGGGCCGGAGCGCGGGGTGACCCACTCCAGCCACAACGGCCACCAACTGCCTTCGCTGCGCTGCGCGTCGTGGAACCAGGCACGCGGGTCGCTGGACAGCTTCGGGTTGGCCAGGTAGTAGGCCTTGGGGTTGCCAGGTGGGTTGATGATGCTCTGGATATGCCCGCTGTTGGCCAGCACGAAGCGTCGGTCGCCGCCCAGCAGCATGGCTGAGCGGTACACGGCATCCCACGGGGTAATGTGGTCGTTGCTGCCGGCCACGGTGAAACTGTCGAGGTCGACCTGCTTAAGGTCGATGGGCGTGCCACACACTTCAAGGCCTGCCGGGTGGGTCAGCGGGTTGTGCTTGAAGAAGTCCAGCAGGTCGCCATGCAGCGCCGCCGGCAGGCGTGTGCTGTCGGCGTTCCAGTAGAGGATGTCGAAGGCGGGCGGGGTCTTGCCGAGCAGGTAGTTGTTGACCCAGTAGTTCCAGATCAAGTCATTGGGCCGCATCCAGGCGAAGATCCGCGCCACCTCGGCGCCGTCCAGCACGCCGCGCTGGTACGAGCGGCGCTTGGCCGCCTCGATCGTCTGCTCGTCGGCGAACAGGCTGGCGGGGCTTTCGAACTTGCTGTCCAGCAGGCTGACCAGGTACGTGGCGCTGCGCACTCGGCGCAACTGGTGCTTGGCTTGCAGGTGGCCTTGCAGCGCTGCCATGGTCAGGCCGCCAGCGCAGGCGCCCATCAGGTTGGGGTCGCGGTTGCCACTGATGCTGCGGCACGCGTTAAGCGCTTCTTCCAGGGCCTGAACGTAGCTCGACAGCCCCCACTCGCGGTGCCGTGGGTCGGGGTTGCGCCAACTGACCATGAACACCTGCAGGCCGTTCTTGAGCATGTACTGGACAAAGCTGTTGGTCGAGCTGAGGTCGAAGATATAGAACTTGTTGATCTGCGGCGGCACCACCAGCAGTGGGCGGGCGTGCTGTTTCTCGCTCATCGGCTGGTACTGGATCAACTCCAGCAGTTCGTTGCGAAACACCACGGCGCCGGGGGTTGCCGCGACGTTGCCACCCACCTCGAAGGCGCGTTCGTCTACCTGGCGAGGCAAGCCATCGTTGTGGCGCAAGTCGTCAAGCAAGTGCGCCACGCCACGCACCAGGCTTTGCCCGCCGGTGTTGAGCAGCTCCTTCACGGCCAGTGGGTTGAGCAGCGAATTGCTGGGCGCCAGGGCATCGTTGATCAGCGTGAACAGAAACTGCGCGCGGGCGCGGTCATCGTCGTCCAGGTGGCTTTCATCGATCCACAGGCGGGTCTGCTTTTGCCAGGCCAGGTAGGCTTGCAGGCCGCGCCGGTAGAACGGGTTCTGGCTCCAGGTCGGGTCGCTGAAGCGGGTGTCTCGCGGGCTCGGCTGGTAAGGGGTATCGCCGAGCATCACGCGGCCCAGCTGGCCGCTCAGGGCCAGCAGGTGGCGGGCGGTATGCAGCGGGTTGCGCAAGCCATGACGGCCGACACTGCGCAATGTGGAAATCAGGTCGCGACCGCGCAGGCCGAGGATGGCGTTCTGCACGTTCATGCTGGTGGCGGGAAGCGTTGGCGTTCCTTTGGCCGGTTTGTCTTTCATGGCAACACTCCCTCGTCTTGACCCTTGGCGCCTGCTGGCCCCGTCGCGGGCGAACCCGCCCCTACACGCCCGAAGCCGGGCGCGGATGCATGACCGCGCGCTGACGCTCTTGCTGGAGGAACTTCATGATGATCGGGGCGACGGCCTCGGCCCGGGTGATCAGAAACAGATGGCCGTCGTCGATAATGTGTAGCTGGGCATTGGGAATCCGCCAGGCCAGCAGGCGCATGTTGATCAGCGGGATCAACGGGTCGTCATCGCCAGCCAGTACCAGGGTGGGCTGCTGGATCTTGTGCAGCCAGTGAATGCTGGTCCAGCCAAGCCCGGCGAACAGTTGCCAGTAATAGCCCAGCTTGCCGCCGGAGCGCACCTTGGCTGCGTGTCGCATGGCCAGGTCCGGGTCGCGGCGAAAGCCACCGCCGTAGATCAGCGGGGCGATGCGGATGACATGCGAAGGCTGGATATAGCGCCGGGGGCTGGCCATCATCCACAGCACCTTGGGCTTGCCCGGCACCATCACCGCGCCGGCAGCCGTGGCCGCCAGCACCAGCTTCTTGCAGCGCTCGGGGTAGTCGTGGGCAAACTGCTGCGCCAGGGCGCCGCCCCACGACACGCCGATCACATTCACCTGGCCGTAGTCGAGGTAATCGAGCATGCGTGCCGTGAGCTTGGCCAGCCCCGGAAAACGATAGGGCTGGCGTGGCGTCGACGAGCCGCCTACGCCCGGTACGTCGAAGGCGATGACTTCCAGGTCCGGGTCCAGCGCTTCGATGAACGGAAACACCAGCTCCAGGTTGGCGCCGATGCCGTTGAAGATCAGCAGCGGCGTCAGGTGCGGCTTGCCCGGGCGCACGGCAGTGCGGATGGACTGGTTGTCCAGTTCGACGGTCCTGAAGATATAGGGTGACGGCATGCGCGTGGCTCTGTGGTGAAGTGAACACCGTGGCCCACCCGCAGGTGGCCACGGCGCTGCAACTCAACGTTCGTGAACGTAAGTGCCCGGAGATGCCTCGCCAGCGGCATAGGCGCGGTTGCCCAGCCGGGTTGGCGCTTTTTTCAGGTCGCCGGCACGTTCGCCCAGCCAGTTTTGCCAATGCAGCCACCAGGAGTCGGCATGCTTGGTCGCGTTCTCCTGCCAGGCCACGGGGTCGCCCGGGCGATCGGCGCCGGTCATGAAGCGCGCCTTGGGGTTGCCCGGTGGGTTGAGGATGCTCTGGATGTGGCCGCTGTTGGACAGCACGAACTCGATCTTGCCGCCAAACAGGTGCGCCGAGCGGTAGCAGGACGGCCACGGAGTGATGTGGTCGTTGGTGCCGGCGAGGCTGTAGATGTCGCAGGTGACCTGCTTCAGGTCGATCGGCGTGCCGCACACTTCCAGTGCACCGGGGCGGGTCAGTGGGTTGCTTTTGAACATCTCGATCAGGTCGCCATGGAAACCAGCCGGCAGGCGCGTGGTGTCGTTGTTCCAGAACAGGATGTCGAACACCGGCGGCTCGTTGCCGAGCAGGTAGTTGTTGACCCAGTAGTTCCAGATCAGGTCATTGGGGCGCATCCAGGCGAACACCTTGGCCATCTCGCTGCCTTCGAGCACGCCGGCCTGGTAGGAGTGGCGCTTGGCGGCTTCGAGGGTCTGTTCATCGACGAACAGCGCGACCTGGGTGTCCATGGTGGTGTCCAGCACGCTGACCAGCAGGGTCAGGGCATTGACCTTGTTTTCGCCCAGGGCGGCGTAATGGCCCACCAGCGCGGTGCAGGTGATGCCGCCAGAGCAGGCGCCGAGCATGTTCAGGTCTTTGCTGCCGGTAATCGCCAGCACGGCATCGACCGCTTCCTTGAGCGCATCGATGTAGGTCGACAGGCCCCACTCGCGCTGGGCCTTGGTCGGGTTGCGCCAACTGATGATGAAGGTCTGCTGTTGTGAGCGCAGGCAGAAGCGCGCCAGGCTTTTTTCCGGGCTCAGGTCGAACACGTAGAACTTGTTGATCTGCGGCGGCACCACCAGCAGTGGCCGCGCATGCACCTGTTCGGTGATGGGGCTGTACTGGATCAGCTCCAGCACGTCGTTGCGGAACACCACGGCGCCGTCGCTGGTGCCCAGGTTCTTGCCCACTTCGAAGGCGTCCATGTTCACCTGGCTGGGCATGCCACCGTTGTTGACCACGTCCTTGGCCAGGTTGGACAGGCCATCGAGCAGGCTTTTGCCACCGGTTTCGAAGAAGCGCTTGACCGCGGCCGGGTTGGACAAGGTGTTGGTCGGCGCCATGGCTTCGGTCATCAGGTTGATGACGAACTGCCCGCGGCTGATGTCCTGGGGTGACAGGTCGCTGTTGCCGATCCACTCCTGCAGCTCCTTGCGCCAGGCCAGGTAGGTTTGCAGGTAGCGGCGGTAAAGGGGGTTGTTGCTCCAGGCCGGATCGTTGAAGCGGCGGTCGTCGCTTTCGGGGGTGAGGCTGGATTTGCCCAGCAGCACGTTCTTCAGCTCCAGGCCGAAGTGCGCCACGTGCTTGGCGCTGTGCAAAGGTTGGCGCACGGCCTGGCGCAGCACGGTGCGTGCCGAGCTCAACAGGTCCTTGCGGCGGATGCCGATGACCGGGTTCAGCCCCAGGGTGTTCTCCGAGGCCTGCCGCTGCAACTCATCGTTGTTCTTGTTACTCATCTGCGACGCTCCGTTGTCCAGAGACGAGTACCGGTTGCCTGTGGCGCTTGCACAGTCCAGAGCCCGGTACTGCTACTCGGGTGACCAGTGATAAGGAACAGCGGTGCTGCGGGCCGGATGCATTCGGCGATGAGCTGCGGGGAATTCTGCGTGTGAAGACAGCCTGCTTTCGCTCGCGACCTCTACATACCGGCCAGGCCCTGATTGCCTTCAAGGCGATGCAGGGAACTTGCCAGCTCCATTGGTTACCCGACTTTCATGTAATGCGCAAGACAGCCCGTCACTGAGCTGCCTGTAGGGGCATTCAAGCAGATGAGATTAGAAAATGCGCTCTAAACGTTCGAGGGCTTGCGCTAGAGCATGAGTTTCACGACCGATTCGGCCGGATCGCGGGATTTTCCGGCCTTGTGCAGCTCGTCGAGGTACTCGGCCCACAGCTGTTCCTGGCGCAGGCACAGTTGCTCGAGGTACTCCCAGGTGAACAGGCCGCTGTCATGGCCGTCGTCGAAGGTCAATTTCAGTGCATATTGGCCGGCGGGTTCGAGGCCAGCGAGGCCGACGTTGACCTTGCCAACTTGCAGGATGGGGTTGCCGTGGCCCTGGACCTCGGCGGAAGGGGAGTGCACGCGCAGGAATTCGGCGGGCAGGTGGTAGACCTCGTTGGGGCCGTAGGTAAGGCTCAAGGTCTTGGAGGCTTTGTGCAGGTTGATGGCGGTGGGCAGGCGGGCCATGGGCTGAATCTCTCGGGAGCTGATGCTGCAAGCTTCCAGCTTCTGCGTGAGGGATTCAAGCTTGATTGGGGCTGCGTTGCAGCCCATTCGCGGCACAAGGCCGCTCCTACAGGTACACCGCTGCATTCAGTGTAGGAGCGGCCTTGTGCCGCGAATGGGCCGCAAAGCGGCCCCATACGGTCTTACAGGATATAGCGCGACAGGTCTTCGTTCTGCGCCAGCTCACCCAGGTGGCTGTTCACATAACCCGCATCGATCTGGATCGGCGTTTCATCGTGGGTGCTGGCCAGGTCACCGGCACTGAACGACACCTCTTCGAGCAGGCGCTCGAGCAGGGTGTGCAGGCGGCGGGCACCGATGTTCTCGGTTTTCTCGTTGACCTGGTAGGCGATCTCGGCCAAGCGCTTGATACCGTCGGTGAGGAACTCGATGTTCAGCCCTTCGGTTTTCAGCAGTGCCTGGTACTGCTCGGTCAGCGAAGCGTGCGGCTCCTGCAGGATGCGCTCGAAGTCTTCTGGGGTCAGTGCCTTGAGTTCGACACGGATCGGCAGGCGGCCCTGCAGCTCAGGCACCAGGTCGCTTGGCTTGCTCAGGTGGAACGCACCCGAGGCAATGAACAGGATGTGGTCGGTTTTGACCATGCCCAGCTTGGTGTTGACGGTGCAGCCTTCGATCAACGGCAGCAGGTCGCGCTGGACACCTTCGCGGGACACATCGGCGCCGCCGACATTGCCACGCTTGGCCACTTTGTCGATTTCGTCGATGAAGACGATACCGTGCTGTTCAACAGCTTCCAGGGCCTTGGCCTTGAGTTCTTCTTCGTTGACCAGGCGGCCCGCTTCTTCTTCGCGGACCATCTTCAGCGCTTCTTTGACCTTGAGCTTGCGCGCCTTGCGCTTGCCCTTGCCCATGTTGGCGAACAGGCTCTGCAGCTGGTTGGTCATCTCTTCCATGCCAGGCGGCGCGGCGATTTCGACACCTACGGCGTCAGCCACTTCGATCTCGATTTCCTTGTCGTCCAGCTGGCCTTCGCGCAGGCGCTTGCGGAACAGCTGGCGGGTGTTGGAATCGCTGCTGGTCTGCGCGGCTTCTTCGCTGAAGCTGGTGACCCGCGCCTGCGGCAGCAGGGCATCGAGGATGCGGTCTTCGGCGGCGTCTTCGGCGCGGTGGCGCACACGGATGATTTCCTGCTCGCGGAGCATCTTCAGCGCGGCATCGGCCAGGTCGCGGATGATCGATTCGACATCACGGCCGACGTAGCCGACTTCGGTGAACTTGGTCGCTTCGACCTTGATGAACGGCGCGTTGGCCAGCTTGGCCAGGCGACGAGCGATTTCGGTCTTGCCGACACCGGTCGGGCCGATCATCAGGATGTTTTTCGGGGTCACCTCGGCGCGCAGCTCGGTCGGCAGCTGCATGCGCCGCCAGCGGTTGCGCAGGGCGATGGCCACGGCGCGCTTGGCGTCGTCCTGGCCGATGATGTGGCGGTTGAGTTCGTGAACGATTTCGCGGGGGGTCATGGACATGATGAAAATGGTCCTCAAGCAGAGCAATCAGTGTGGGAAAGTCCCGCCCTGGGCGGGACGCCAAAACAACTGATCAGTCGGCCAGGTCCTGCTCCTCGATGGTCAGGTTGTGGTTGGTGAATACGCAGATGTCACCGGCGATGTTCAGCGCGGTCTCGGCAATTTCGCGGGCCGAGAGGTCGGTCTTGTTCAGCAGGGCGCGGGCGGCGGCCTGGGCGTAGGCGCCACCGGAACCCATGGCGATCAGGCCGTCTTCGGGTTCGACCACATCGCCGTTACCGGTAATGATCAAGGATGCATCCTTGTTGGCCACGGCCAGCATGGCCTCCAGGCGGCTCAGGGAGCGGTCGGTACGCCATTCCTTGGCCAGCTCGACGGCGGCACGGACAAGGTGGCCCTGGTGTTTCTCCAGTTGGCCTTCAAAGCGTTCGAACAGGGTGAAGGCATCGGCGGTGGCACCGGCGAAGCCTGCAATGACCTGGCCGTGGTACAGGCGACGGACCTTTTTGGCGTTGCCTTTCATCACGGTGTTGCCGAGGGAAACCTGGCCGTCGCCGCCCATGACGACTTTGCCGTTACGGCGGACAGAAACGATGGTGGTCAAGGGGAGAGTCTCCACGCAGCGGGGCGAAAGTGCCTGATGCAGACTCATATGGGGGTGGGGGGAAGGATTTCAACCTGGGGGGATGAATGGTTGAGCTTGGCGGGCACATTTGTGCTGGCTCATTCGCGGGGCAAGCCCGCTCCCACAGGTTCTCCGCTTGCTTTGATGATTGCGAAGGTCCTGTGGGAGCGGGCTTGCCCCGCGAATGGGCCGCAGAGCGGCCCCTGGGGTTACTCAGGCCTCGTGGCAGACGTGCCCATCGACCAAGGTATAACGCACAGCGCCAGGCAGGCAGTGGCCGATGAACGGGCAGTTCTCGCCACGGGACAGCCACTGCTCGCCGGCAACGGTCGAGGCTTTCGGGTCGAACAGCACCAGGTCCGCCGCGCCACCCACCTTCAACTCACCCGCCGGCAGGCGCATGGCGGTAGCCGGGCCGCTGGTCAAGCGTGCCAGCAAGGTCGGCAGGTCGAGCAGGCCGTCTTCGACCAGGGTCATGGCCAGTGGCAGCAGCACTTCGACACTGCTGATACCAGGCTCCGTGGCACCGAACGGCGCCAGCTTGGCATCGCGCTCGTGCGGCTGGTGATGGCTGGAGATCGCCTGGATCACCCCCGACTTGACGGCCGCGCGCAGGCCGTCGCGGTCGGCGGCGGTGCGCAGCGGTGGCTGCACGTGGTACAGGCTGGAAAACTCGCGCAGCGACTCATCGGTGAGAATCAGCTGGTACAGCGCCACGTCGGCGGTCACTGGCAGGCCCAGTTCCTGGGCCTGGGCGATCAAGCGCGCGCCGCGGGCGCTGGTGATCTGGGTGAAGTGCGCCCGCACGCCGCTCTGTTCGACCAGCAGCAGGTTGCGCGCCAAGGCCACGGTTTCGGCAGTTTCCGGGATGCCCGGCAGGCCGAGGAAGCTGGCCATGGCGCCTTCATGGGCCAGGCCACCCTGGGACAGGTCGCGGTCCTGGGAGTGGAACACCACGGTCAGGTCGAAGGTGGCGGCGTACTCCAGGGCACGGGCCAGGGTACGGTTGTTGGGGATTTGCTGCAGGCCATTGCCGAAGGCCACGCAACCGGTGTCGCGCAGGGCCACCAGCTCGGCCAGTTGCTCGCCTTCCAGGCCCTTGGTCAGGGCGCCGATCGGGTAGACCTTGCTGTTGCCGGCTTCGCGGGCCCGGTCGAGGATCAGCTCGGCCACGGCCGAGGTGTCCAGCACCGGCTTGGTCTGCGGCGGGCAGCACAGGCTGGTCACACCGCCGGCCACGGCGGCGCGGGTTTCGCTGGCGATGTTGCCTTTGCGGCTGTAGCCCGGCTCGCGCAGGGCGACGTCGAGGTCGACCAAGCCAGGCGCTGCAATCAGGCCATCGGCCTGGATCGTGCGGCTGGCGCTGAAGCCGGCCGGTGCTGCGCCGATGGCGGCAATGCGGCCGCCGTCCAGGTGCAGGTCGGTGATCTGGTCCAGGCCGCTGTTGGGGTCGATAACCCGGGCGCCAAGAATACTGATGCTCACAGGGCGTTCTCCTGGTCGAGTTGGCGTTGCGCGTTTTGCCCGCTCATGGCCATGGACAGCACGGCCATGCGCACGGCGATGCCGTACGTCACCTGGTTGAGGATCACCGAGTGCTTGCCGTCGGCCACTGCCGATTCGATCTCTACACCGCGGTTGATCGGGCCAGGGTGCATGACGATGGCATCGGGCTTGGCACCGGCCAGGCGTGCGGTGGTCAGGCCGAACAGGCGGTAGAACTCGCCCTCGCTCGGCAGCAGGCCACCGGCCATGCGCTCACGCTGCAGGCGCAGCATGATTACCACGTCGACGTCTTTCAGGCCTTCGGCGAGGTCGGTGTAGACCTTTACGCCGTATTGCTCGATGCCGATCGGGATCAGGGTTTTCGGGCCGATCACGCGGATGTCCGGGCAGCCCAGCGCCTTGAGCGCGAGCATGTCGGAACGCGCCACGCGCGAATGCAGGATATCGCCGACGATGGCGACAGACAGGTTCTCGAAGCTGCCCTTGTGCCGACGGATGGTCAGCATGTCGAGCATGCCTTGGGTCGGGTGCGCATGGCGGCCATCGCCACCGTTGATCACGGCCACATCCGGGCACACGTGTTCAGCGATGAAGTGCGCGGCGCCCGAATCGGAGTGGCGCACGACGAACATGTCGGCAGCCATGGCTTCCAGGTTGCGCAGGGTGTCGAACAGGGTTTCGCCCTTGCTGGTCGAGGAAGTCGACACGTTGAGGCTGATCACGTCGGCAGACAGGCGCTGCGCGGCCAGTTCGAAAGTGGTGCGGGTACGGGTCGAGTTCTCGAAGAACACGTTGCAGACGGTCTTGCCGCGCAGCAACGGGACTTTTTTCACGGCCCGGGCACCGACTTCCAGGAAGGAGTCGGCGGTGTCGAGGATCTCGGTCAGCAGTTCACGGGGCAAACCGTCGAGCGAGAGAAAGTGGCGCAGCTGGCCCTGATCATTGAGCTGCAGCGGGCGCTTGGCGTCGATTGGCGTCATCGCGGGGGACTCTTAAAGGGCGGAAGCGGAGGCGAGGTCCTGGCGCTCGAGGGCGAGCGGTGCGGGTCCGGTCAATTTTACCCGTTCATGGGCTGCCAGCGACAGGGTGGCACCCAGCACATTGGGGCGAATTGGCAGCTCGCCGGCATCCAGGTCGAGCAGGCAGACCAGGGTGACGCTGGCCGGGCGGCCGTAATCGAACAGCTCGTTGAGCGCGGCACGGATAGTGCGACCGCTCATCAGGACGTCGTCGATCAGGACCAGGTGCTGGCCTTCGATTTCGAACGGCAGCTCGGACGGGCGTACTTGCGGGTGCAGGCCGTTCTGGCTGAAGTCATCGCGGTAGAACGACACGTCCAGGGTGCCCATGGGGCTGGTATCGCCCATTTCTTCCTGCAGGGCCTGGGCGACCCAGACGCCGCCCGTGCGGATGCCGATGAAGCGCGGCTCGGTGATAGCACGGCGGGCCAGGTGGGCGCGAAGGTCGACAGCCATCTGCCGGATCAGATCGGCGGGATTGGGTAGGCTCATTGCGTGCTCCTCGGGGGCCGCCGGCTCTGCCCGGCGGCAAAGATGATCAGGTATTGGCCTCCAGCCAGCCTTGCAGCAGCAGGGCGGCGGCAATGGCGTCGACCGGGTTGTCGCGGTAGCTGCCGCGCTGGCCACCGCGGGTCAGGCGTTCGCCTTTAGCCTCGAAGGTGGTCAGGCGTTCGTCGTGGGTGTGCACGGGCAGGTTGAAGCGGCCGTTCAGGCGCCGGGCGAATTTCTCGGCGCGCGCGCTCATCTCGCTGGGGGTGCCGTCCATGTTCAGCGGCAGGCCGACGACGATGGCGTCGGGTTTCCATTCAGCGACCAGTTTTTCCACCTGGGCCCAGTCCGGCACGCCGTTCTGCGCTTTCAGGGTGCACAGCTCGCGGGCCTGGCCAGTGATGACCTGGCCAACCGCCACCCCGATCTGTTTGGTGCCGTAGTCAAAGCCCAGCAGCAGGCGTAGCTCGGCCATCAGGCGTGGCCCGCCTGGCTGGTCAGCAGGCTGAGGTTGATGCCCAGGCTGGCGGCGGCGGCGTTCAGGCGCTGGTCGCTGGCGAGGCCGAAGATGATCTCGGGGTCGAACGGGCAGTTGAGCCAGGCATTGTCGGCCAGTTCGGCTTCCAGCTGGCCGGCTTCCCAGCCCGCGTAGCCCAGGGTAATCAGGCTGTTTTGCGGCCCCACGCCCTCGGCAATGGCAAACAACACGTCCTGCGAGGTGGACAGCGACAGGCCCTGCAGTTCGACGGTGGCCTGGTAGGTGCACTCGCTGGAGTGCAGCACGAAGCCGCGGTCGGTTTGCACCGGGCCGCCCTGGTAGATCGGCACGTGCAGCGTACTGGCCGGGGGTTCATCGTCCGGGCGCAACTGTTCGAGGATGTCGGCCAGGCTGAGCTCCTGCGGTCGGTTGACCACCAGGCCCATGGCGCCATTGGCGTTGTGCTCGACGATGTACGTGAGGGTCTGGGCAAAGTTCGGATCGGCCATGTGCGGCATGGCGATCAGGAACTGATGCTTGAGGTAGCTCGGGGCGAGGGTTTTCATGGGGGATAGTGTGGCGCCAGGTGGCGAGGCTGACAAGGTGGTTTATGTGTCGCCTGTACCGGCCCTTTCGCGGGCAAGCCCGCTCCCACAGGTGCGACGCTAGACTTGGAGGCTACACAGTTCGGGTGGGAGCGGGCTTGCCCGCGAAAGGGCCAGTACAGCCAGCAAATCAGTTACTGGACAACCGGTCCCCACGGGCAAAGCGCCAGGTCCGGATGATCTCCAGCCGGTCGAATTCCGCCAAGTCCCCGGTAAACGGCGCAAACGGCGCCGCCAGCCTCACAATACGTTGCGCCGCCTGGTCCAGCACCGGTTGCCCGGACGATTCCAGCACCAGCACTTCGTACAGCGAACCATCGCGGTTGATCGAGACCATCATGCGCAAGTTGCCGTAGATCTGCTGGCGCCGCGCTTCGTCAGGGTAATTGAGGTTGCCCACCCGCTCGACCTTCTTGCGCCATTCTTCCTTGTACCAGGCGCCCTTGTCGCGCATGGTCGAGGCGGCGTTGAGGCGGTGGATGCGCGGGCGTTTGGCATACAGCTGCTGTTCATTGGACAGCTCTGCCTCAAGGCTGGCGATCTGGCTGGACAGCTGCGAGCTGTCAAAATCAGGCGTGGGCGTTGCAGGCTTTGGTTGCGCCTTGCTTTCCTTGGGCTTGGGCTCGACTTTGTGAGGCTTGGCGGCCTTGGTCACCACGGCCGACTTCTCAGGCGTGGGCGGCGGTGCGACCTCGGGCTTGGCCGCAGGCGGGGGCGTGACCTTGTTGATCTTGCTGTCCTGGAAGGGGGCGAGTTCGGTGGTCTTGGGCACCGCCTTCTTCTCCAGTGTGCCGCTGCCTTGCTGGTTGTCCTGAGCCTGGAAATCGGCCTTCTCGGGCGCTTTCTCGCTTTTGAAAGTGGCGAGGGTGATGTCCATGGTATGGCGGATTTCAGCCGGCTTGACCACGGTAAAACCGACGCCAAGGATCAGCGCCAGGTGCACCAGGGCAGCCAGGAACAGGGTAAAGCCGAGCCGGTCCACCGGGCGAACGCGCGGTGGCAGCAGGTCGGAGGGGATGTCAGCGGGCAGCGTCATCAGGTATCCAGCAACCGCGGGGCGGGGCAGCAGGCCAAGTAAAAAGGACCCGTATCATACCCCACTCCGCGATTGTGCCGCGCGTTGCCGGTCAGCGCGCCTTCAGCTGGCGATCAATGGCGTCCATCAATCGCCCGCCGATGTCGGTGTTGAAGGCGTTGTCGATCTCGCGAATACAGGTCGGGCTGGTGACGTTGATTTCGGTGAGGTGCTCGCCAATCACGTCCAGGCCAACGAACAGCAGCCCTTTCGCGCGCAGGGTCGGGCCGACCTGGGCGGCGATCCAGCGGTCACGTTCGGTCAGCGGGCGCGCTTCGCCACGGCCACCGGCGGCCAGGTTGCCGCGGGTTTCGCCACTGGCCGGGATGCGCGCCAGGCAGTAGTCGACCGGCTCGCCGTCGATCATCAGGATGCGCTTGTCGCCGTCCTTGATCGCTGGCAAGTAGGCCTGCGCCATGATCTGCTGCGCGCCCAGGGCGGTCAGGGTTTCGAGGATCACCGACAGGTTGGGGTCGCCGACCCGGTGGCGGAAGATCGAAGTGCCGCCCATGCCGTCCAGCGGCTTGAGGATCACGTCGCCATGCTTGGCCGCGAATTCGCGAATGATGTCCGGGCGGCGGCTGACCAGGGTCGGTGGCGTGCACTGCGGGAACAACGTGGCGAACAGTTTTTCGTTGCAGTCGCGCAGGCTCTGCGGGCGGTTGACCACCAGCACGCCTTCGGCCTCGGCCTGCTCCAGCAGGTAGGTGCTGTAGACGAATTCCATGTCGAACGGCGGGTCCTTGCGCATCAGGATCACGTCCAGCTCGGCCAGGGGGCTGTCCTGCTCGTCGCCCAGCTCGAACCAGCGCGCCGGGTCGGCGAACACGTTTAGCGGGCGCATGCGTGCACGGGCCTTGCCTTCGCCCTGGTACAGGTCGCGCTGTTCCATGTAGAACAGGCTCCAGCCGCGTGCCTGGGCGGCCAGCAGCATGGCCAGCGAGCTGTCCTTCTTGTAGGAGATGGACGCGATGGGGTCCATGACAATGCCGAGGCGAACGCTCATGGGGTGGTTCCTCTTGGCGGCGCGCAGCCGCGATGGATCGAAAGAAAAGTGGCTCAGGGTGGCGCCGGGAGCGCCGATGGTCAAGGGGCGCAGCAGATGGAATGGCTACCCGGAGTGTGCTAAAAATGCGAGGCACAATGCTGCGCAAACCTGTAGGAGCGGCCTTGTGTCGCGAAAGGGTCGCAACGCGGCCCCAGCAATTCTGGCCTGAGCAGCGACGGTAGCCCAAGTGATTGAACAACCCCTGAAGGTCATGGTGATCGACGACTCACGCACGATCCGCCGTACCGCGCAGATGTTGCTCGGCGAAGCGGGTTGCGAGGTGATTACCGCCAGCGATGGTTTCGATGCCCTGGCCAAGATCGTCGATCACCAGCCACGCATCATCTTCGTCGATGTGTTGATGCCGCGCCTGGACGGTTACCAGACCTGCGCCGTGATCAAGCACAACAGCGCTTTCAAGGACATACCGGTGATCCTCCTGTCGTCGCGCGACGGCCTGTTCGACAAGGCCCGCGGGCGGGTGGTGGGCTCCGACCAGTTCCTCACCAAGCCGTTCAGCAAAGAAGAACTGCTCGAAGCGATCCGGGCCCATGTGCCTGGTTTTGCCGAACACCAACAACACGCACCCTGACCGCGTCCGCCATGGCGCGGTCTTACTTTCCTGATGGGGAAACAGCATGGCCCGAGTTCTGATTGTCGACGACTCGCCGACAGAGATGTACAGATTGACCGAATGGCTGGAAAAGCACGGCTACGAGGTGCTCAAGGCCAACAACGGTGGCGATGGCGTGGCCCTGGCCCGTCAGGAAAAGCCCGACGCGGTGCTGATGGACATCGTCATGCCCGGCATGAACGGCTTCCAGGCCACTCGCCAGCTGAGCAAGGACGAGGAAACCAGCGCCATTCCGGTGATCGTGGTAACCACCAAGGACCAGGAAACCGACCGTATCTGGGCGACGCGCCAGGGCGCCCGCGACTTCCTGACCAAACCGGTCGAAGAAGACGCACTGATCGCCAAGCTCAAAGAAGTGCTGGGGACTTGACCACCCGCCCTCATGGCGCGTCGCTGACCGCCTTCGAGTTGCTGTTGGACATCGACCGGCGCTGCCGCCTGCTGGTGGCGGACCAGCCACCGCAGGACACCCGCCTGCAACAGTGGAGCGGGATCGGCTTTCGGATTGCCGGGCAGTGGTTCGTCGCGCCCATGGGCGAGGTGGCCGAAGTGCTGCGCGAACCGCGCAGCAGCCGTGTTCCTGGGGTTCAGCCCTGGGTCTGCGGGGTTGCCAACTTGCGCGGGCGGTTGCTGCCGGTAATGGACCTGAGCAGCTTCTTCGGGCTTGGCCCGGCCGCCCCCGGCAAGCAGCGGCGGGTGCTGGTGCTGGACCATGAGGACCTGTTCGTCGGCCTGCTGGTGGACGAAGTACTGGGGCTGCAGCACTTTGCCCTGAGCAGCCTGGAGCTTTCGCCCCCGCAGCCATTGATCCGCGCGGCCGCCCGCTTTGTGCAGGGGCACTTCCCGCGTGAACGCAATTGGGCAATTTTCAGCCCCTTCGCCCTGGCCCAGGCGCCGGGCTTTCTTGATGTGGCGTTATAGGACCTGCGAACGTGAACAAGCCTGCCACCAGCGCTACTGCAACGCCCATGGCTCCGCGAACGCGCAGCATCGCGCAGATCACCGTGCTGTTTTTGGTGCTGATCTTGTCGATCATCCTGTTGTTCGCCAATTTCGCCTACCTGAGCACCCAGTCCAACTACGACAAACAGTACATCGGCCATGCCGGTGAGCTTCGCGTGCTGTCCCAGCGGATTGCCAAGAACGCCACCGAGGCGGCGACGGGCAAGGCCTTGGCGTTCAAGCTGCTGTCGGATGCGCGCAACGATTTCGAGCGGCGCTGGAGCTACCTGCGCGAAGGTGACACGTCCACCGGCCTGCCAGCGGCACCGGCCACGGTGCGCGATGAGATGGAAGCCGTCCGCCAGGACTGGGAGAACCTGCGCAAGAACACCGATACCATCCTGGCCAGCGAGCAGACGGTGTTGTCGCTGCACCAGGTGGCGGCAACGCTTGCCGAGACCGTGCCGCAGTTGCAGGTCGAATACGAAAAGGTGGTCGAAATCCTGCTGCAGAGCGGTGCCCCGGCCAACCAGGTGGTCGTCGCCCAGCGCCAGTTGCTGCTGGCTGAGCGCATCCTCGGTTCGGTCAACACGGTGCTGGCCGGTGACGACACCGCGGCCCAGGCCGCCGATGCCTTCGGCCGCGATGCCGGCCGTTTTGGCCAGGTGCTGGAGGGCATGCTCAACGGCAACCCCGCGCTGCAGGTGACCCGCGTCGAGGACGCCGATGCCCGGGCGCGGTTGGCTGAAATCGCCGAGCTGTTCCAGTTCGTGGCCGGCTCGGTGGACGAAATCCTCGAAACATCGCCCGAACTGTTCCGCGTGCGTGAAGCCGCAGGCAACATCTTCAGCCTGTCGCAAACCCTGCTCGACGAGGCCTCGCACCTGGCCAACGGCTTCGAGAACCTGGCCGGCGGGCGTACCCTGGACACGGTCGGCGGCTACGTCCTGGGCCTGCTGGCGCTGGCCTCGATCATCCTCATTGGCCTGGTCATGGTGCGCACCACCAACCGGCAACTGCGCGAGACCGCAGAGAAGAACGAACGCAACCAGCAGGCGATCATGCGCCTGCTCGACGAGATCGAAGAGCTGGCCGATGGCGACCTGACCGTCACCGTGTCGGTTACCGAAGACTTTACCGGCGCCATCGCCGACTCGATCAACTACTCCGTCGACCAACTGCGTGACCTGGTCGCCACCATCAACCACAGCGCCGTGCAAGTGGCCGCTGCCGTGCAGGACACGCAGAACACCGCGCGTCAGCTGGCCAAAGCGTCCGAGCACCAGGCCGCGCAAATCAGCGAGGCGTCCGAGGCGGTGGGCGACATGGTCGAATCGATCGACCGGGTGTCGGCGCATGCCTATGAGTCGGCCAAGGTGGCCGAGCGCTCAGTGGCGATCGCCAACAAGGGCAACGAGGTGGTGCACAACACCATCAACGGCATGGACAACATTCGCGAACAGATTCAGGACACCGCCAAGCGGATCAAGCGCCTGGGTGAGTCGTCACAGGAGATCGGCGACATCGTGAGCTTGATCGACGACATTGCCGACCAGACCAACATCCTGGCCCTCAACGCCGCGATCCAGGCCTCGCTGGCCGGTGAAGCCGGGCGTGGTTTCGCGGTGGTTGCCGACGAAGTGCAGCGCCTGGCCGAGCGTTCGTCGTCGGCCACGCGGCAGATCGAGGCGCTGGTGCGCACCATTCAGGCCGATACCAACGAGGCGGTGATCTCCATGGAGCAGACCACCGCCGAAGTGGTACGCGGCGCGCGCCTGGCCCAGGATGCCGGGGTGGCGCTGGCGGAGATCGAAGGGGTGTCGCAAAACCTGGCTGAGCTGATCCACAGTATTTCCGACGCGGCCCAGTTGCAGACGTCTTCTGCCGGGCAGATCTCCCACACCATGGCCGTTATCCAGCAGATCACCGCGCAGACGTCTGCCGGGTCCGGCGCCACTGCCGACAGCATCCGCCACCTGGCACGCATGGCCAGCGAGATGCGCCGGTCTGTTTCTGGTTTCACCCTGCCGGCACCTGCCGAGCCGCGCTGAGGAATGCCAATGGCTTCTGCCGCTGTAAGCCCCGAGCGCCACGAAACGGTAGCGCTGGCCTGGACCAAGGCCGCCATCCTCGACTGCCTGGGCCAGGCGCGACAGGCCCTGGAGCGTTTTGCTGGCGAGCCGGGCGATCTGTCCATGCTGGCGTTCGTGGTCGACAACCTGCACCAGGTGCACGGTTGCCTGCGCATGCTCGAGTTGCGCGGTGCGACGCGCCTGGCTGAAGAGCTGGAGCTGTTCGCCCGGGCCTTGGCCGACGGCCAGGTCAGCCCACGCGGCGACTGCCTGGGGGCGCTGTTCCGTGGCCTGGAGCAACTGCCGTCGTACCTGGAACGGCTGCGCGGCGCGCGCCACGACCTGCCCTTGGTGATGCTGCCGTTGCTCAACCAGCTGCGCGCCTGCCGCGGCGTGGAGCCCCTGGCCCAGGCCAGCCTCATCAGTGGCACTGCCCAGCGCTTTGCCGGCTCCGATGACCTGGCCAACCTTGACCTGTCGCTGGGCAACTGGCGGGAACAGATGCAGGCCGGGCCCGGCCGCGATGCCCTGCGCTCGGTGGTGAGCGCGCTGTGCGACGACCTGATGCGCATCAAGGAACGCCTGGACCAGTTCGTGCGCGGCGACCGCCAGCACAGCGAACAGTCCGAAGCCCTGCTCGCACCGTTGCGCCATGTCGCCGACACCCTGGCGGTGCTGGGCTTCCAGCAGCCGCGGCGGGTGATTATCGACCAGGTGCTGGCGCTGCAGGCCTTGGCCCCCGGCGAGGGCTCGGTGGATGACGCGGTCTTGATGGATGTGGCGGGCGCCCTGTTGTATGTAGAGGCGACCCTCAATGGCATGGTCGGCCCGCTGGAAGAAAGCGGGCAGGGCGGGATGCCGGGCTCGGACCTCACCGAGATCCGACAGTTGGTGCTGAGCGAGTCGCTGGCCGTACTGCAGCAGGCCAAGGACTTGATTGGTGATTGCCTGGAGTCCGACTGGCCCCGGCAGCGCCTGCAGCCGCTGCCGGGGCTGCTGCAGCAAGTGCGCGGGGCGCTGGCGATGCTGATGCTGCCGGGCCCTGCCGACGTGTTTGCCGGCTGCGCCAGCTACGTGCAACGCTGGTTGCAGCACCTGGACGTCGAGCCGCCAGCCGATGAGCTGGCGCACCTGGCCGATGCCCTGAGCGCAGCCGAATGCTACCTGCAATGGCGGGTGGCCGACCCGCTTGCCGATGCTCAGCCCTTCATCGAAATGGCGCGCGCCAGCCTGGCGGCACTGGGCGTGGCCTGCGCGGTCAGCGAAACCGGCTTCGGCCAACAAGACTACGGCGATGGCATCGACGACGAGCTGCGCGATGTGTTCCTCGACGAGGCCGGTGAACTGCTGCCGGAAATCGAGCGCCACTGGCTGCGCTGGCGCGCCGACAACCAGCAGCGTGAGGCACTGCTGGAAGTGCGCCGTGCGCTGCATACGCTCAAGGGCAGCGGGCGCATGGTGCATGCCGAGGCGGTGGCCGAGCTGGCCTGGGGCGCGGAGCACCTGCTCAATCGAATGCTCGAAGGCCGAAGCGTGCTCACCCCGGAAGGGGTGGTCGCCTTGCAGCAAGTGTTCGTCCACCTGCCTGACCTGTTGGCCGACTTTGCCGCCGGGCAGTTACCGCAGCTGACCGAAATCGAGCAACTGGCCGGGCATCTGCATGCCCTGGCCGAAAACGATGCGCCACCTGCTGCTGAGGTGGATGGCCTCGATCCGCACTTGCTGGACATCTTCCGCAGCGAGGCGCACGGCCACCTGGCCAGCCTCGAGGCATTCTTGCAGGGCGCCGACGGCCACGACACCCCGGTCAGCGACAGCCTGCAACGCGCCTTGCACACGCTCAAGGGCAGCGCCGCCATGGCGGGCGTGATGCCCGTCGCCGAGCTGGCCACCGCCTTCGACCGCCTGGCGCGTGAGTACAAGGGCCACCAGTTGCCCCTGCAAGTGGCTGAAATCGAATGGCTGGAGGCCGGGCGTTCATTGTTCCACTTGGGCCTGGCACAGCTGGACAGCACGCCGCTGGCGGCCATCCCGGGTGCCGCCGAATTGATCGAACAAGTGGGCCAGGCGGTGGATGTGCGCCTGGCCACCCTGCATGAAGACCCGCAGCATGCGCGCCGCAACAAGCGCGACCCGCAATTGACCGCCAGCTTCCTGGCCCAGGCCATGGACATTTTGCTCGACGCCGAGTCGTTGCTGTCGCGCTGGCAAGAGCAGCCGGGGCAGCGCCAGGCGCTGGACACCCTGCTCGATGAGCTGACCAGCCTGGGCCACGCGGCGCACCTGGCTGACCTGTGGCAGATGGACGATGTCTGCGAGGCCCTGCTCGACGTCTATGGTGCCGTGGAAGAGGGCAGCCTGGCCGCCGACGCACGCTTTTTCGCCCAGGCACAGGCAGGCCATGAAGCGCTGCTGGACATGCTCGACGAGGTGGCCGCCGGGCAGGAGATTTCGCCCAGGCCGGCGCTGATCGACAGCTTGCGCAGCCTCTTGGCGCAGGCCTTGGCACCTGAGGCCACGGGCCTTGTGGGCATCGATACGGTCACCCCGTTGCACCCCGACATGGACCTTGGCCTGGGGCTGTCGCGCAACCTGGCACTGCCGCCAGCGAGCGAGCCGTTGACTGAAGAGCCTGAGAGCCCAGGCGACAAGGAGCTGCTGGAAGTCTTCCTGGAAGAAAGCTCGGACATCGTCGAAAGCGCCGCTGCGGCCCTGGCGCGCTGGCAGGCCGACCCGCGCAGCAGTGTCGAGGTGGATAACCTGCTGCGTGACCTGCATACCCTTAAAGGCGGTGCCCGCATGGTCGAGATCGCCGCCATCGGCGACCTGGCCCACGAGCTGGAATTTCTTTACGAACTGCTCGCTGCCGGCCGCCTGCCGCCGAGCCCGCCGTTGTTCGCTTTGCTGCAGAATTGCCATGACCGCCTGGCGCACATGCTCGATGCGGTGCGCCTGGGGCAGCCGCTGCATGCCGCCACGGCGCTGATCGACTACATCCGCAACTTCAGCAGTGCGGCCCTGACCGACAGCGCGGCGGGCCAAGGTGCTGTCGAGGCTTCGGCCCTCGAAGTGCCTGCTGCCGCGCCGGAGCGGGCAGCCGGCGACATGGTCAAGGTCGATGCCGAACTGCTCGACGACCTGGGCAACCTGGCCGGTGAGCATTCGGTGATCCGTGGCCGCATCGAGCAGCAGGTCAACGACGCCCAGTTCACCCTCAACGAAATGGAAACCACCCTGGAGCGCATGCGTGACCAGCTGCTGCGCCTGGATGTCGAGACCCAGGGGCGGATTTCCAGCCGGCAGCCGTTCGAGAGCGACGCCTACGACGATTTCGACCCCCTTGAAATGGACCGCCACTCGCAGCTGCAGCAGCTGTCGCGGGCCCTGTTCGAGTCGGCCTCCGACCTGCTCGACCTGAAGGAAACCCTGGCCCAGCGTGCCCAGGAAGCCTACGGCCTGTTGCAGCAGCAGGCGCGGGTGAACAGCCAGTTGCAGGAAGGCCTGACCGCGACCCTGATGGTGCCCTTCGAACGCTTGGTGCCGCGCTTGCAGCGCGTGGTGCGGCAGGTGGCCAGCGAGCTGGGCAAGCAGGTTGAACTGGTGGTCGGCAATGCCGAAGGTGAGTTGGACCGCAGCGTGCTCGAGCGCATGGTGGCGCCCTTGGAGCACATGCTGCGCAACGCCGTCGACCATGGCCTGGAAAGCCGCGAAGCACGCCTGGCTGCCGGCAAACCGGAGCACGGCACGATTCACCTGAACCTGTTGCACGAAGGCGCCGACATCGTCATCGAGATGACCGACGATGGCGCCGGCGTACCCTTGGAGGCCGTGCGGCGCAAGGCGATCAAGCGTGGCCTGCTGGACCCGCAGGCCCACTTGAGCGATCACGAGGTCTTGCAGTTCATTCTGCGCCCCGGTTTCTCCACCGCCGAGAAGATCACCCAGATTTCCGGGCGTGGCCTGGGCATGGACGTGGTGCACGAAGAGGTCAAGCAACTGGGGGGCTCGATGACCATCGAGTCGGCCCAGGGCAAGGGCGCACGCTTTCTGATCCGCCTGCCGTTCACGGTGTCGATCAACCGCGCGCTGATGGTGCACCTGGGCGAGGACCAATACGCGATCCCGCTCAATACCATCGAAGGCATTGTCCGCGTGCCGCCTGCGGAGCTGGCGGCGTGCTACCAACTGGATGCCCCGCGTTACGTCTACGCAGGCCACACCTACGACCTGCGTTACCTGGGTGAATTGCTGCAAGGCCAGCCACGGCCCAGCCTGCTTGGGCAAAGCGTGCCGCTGCCGGTGCTGCTGGTGCATTCCCAGGAGCAGTCGTTCGCCATCCAGGCTGACAGCCTGTCACCCAGCCGGGAGATCGTGGTGAAGAGCCTCGGCCCGCAATTCGCTGCGGTCGCTGGGTTGTCGGGCGCGACCTTGTTGGGCGACGGCCGGGTCGTGTTGATTCTCGACCTGCTGGGCCAATTGCGTGGCCAGCAACGGCGCCTGGCGCGCTTGCCGGGCGGCGGCGATGCCCAGCGGCAATTGTTCGGCCCGGCGCCGCGCCGGTCACTGCTGGTGATGGTAGTGGACGATTCGGTCACCGTGCGCAAGGTCACCAGCCGGCTGCTGGAGCGTCATGGCATGAGCGTGCTCACTGCCAAGGACGGGGTCGATGCCATGGCGCAGTTGGAAGAGCATCGGCCGGATGTGTTGCTGCTGGACATCGAGATGCCCCGCATGGACGGTTTCGAGGTGGCCACGCGCATTCGACGCGACGAGCGCCTGAAGGATTTGCCAATCATCATGATCACCTCGCGCACCGGGCAGAAGCACCGCGACCGGGCCATGGCCATTGGTGTCAATGAATACCTGGGCAAGCCTTACCAGGAGTCTGTGTTGCTGCAGAGCATCGCCCACTGGAGCCAAACCCATGCTTGAGCTGATCTCGGGCCAGCGTAGCAGCCTTACCGGCCTGTTGTTGCCCTTGGGCGACCGTACCTTGGTCTTGCCCAATGTCGCCGTGGCCGAACTGTTCGGCCAGCGCAACCTGGTGTGCCAGCGTGGCGAGCCCGCCTGGCACCTGGGCTGGATCGACTGGCGCAAGCAGCGTTTGCCACTGATCGGGTTCGAGGCCGCATGCGGCGGCGAAACCCCGTGTGGCGAGCGCGCGCGCATCGTGGTGCTCAATGCCCTGGGCGATACCGGGCTGCGTTACCTGGCGGTGCTGCTGCAGGACATCCCACGCTCGTGCAAGCTCGACAGCCAGCTCAATTATGTGGATGTGGCGCTGGGCAGCCTGGAGCTGGCGGCGGTGCAGGTGGGCGAGCAGGTGGCGCGGGTGCCGGACCTGGTGGCCTTGGAACGGCTGGTGCGTGACGCGGATCTGCAACCTCTCGCAGGATAGGCTGCGGATAGCGCGGTCCCTGTAGGAGCAGCCTTGCGCTGCGAAGAGGCCGCAAAACGCTGCGCAGATCTACTGTGTAATCACTGGCCTCTTCGCAGCACAAGGCTGCTCCTACAAAGGGTTGAATTACCAGAGGATCGCGCAGGTTTTTGGAACCCAGCCCCTCACAGGAGGTCTGTGTTTGCATGTATTACGGTGAACGCTTCAACGCCTGGACCCACTTGGTCGGCGCCATCCTGGCCTGCATCGGTGCCATCTGGCTGATCGTCGTCGCGGGCCTGCAGGGCGACCCCTGGAAGATCGTCAGTTTCTCCATCTACGGCGGCACGCTGTTGCTGCTCTACAGCATTTCCACCCTCTACCACAGCACGCGTGGGCGGGCGAAGGTGATCATGCGCAAGCTCGATCACCTGTCGATCTACCTGCTGATTGCCGGCAGCTACACCCCGTTCTGCCTGGTCAGCTTGCGCGGGCCTTGGGGCTGGAGTTTGTTCGGGGTGGTCTGGGGGCTGGCGGTGATCGGCATGCTGCAGGAGATCAAGCCCCGCTCCGAGGCGCGGGTGCTGTCGATCATCATCTATGCGGTGATGGGCTGGATTGTCCTGGTGGCGGTCAACCCGCTGCTGCGCAGCCTCGGTACCGCCGGTTTCGCCTGGTTGGCGGCCGGCGGGGTGTTCTACACGGTGGGCATCATTTTCTTTGCCTTCGACAGCCGCTTTCGCCACTGGCACGGCATCTGGCACCTGTTCGTGATCGCCGGCAGCCTGCTGCACTTCATCGCCGTGTCGTTCTACGTACTTTAGGCGCAGGGTTAAAAATCGCCCCACAACTGCTGTGCCACCGACAGCGCCACCACTGGCGCGGTTTCGGTCCGCAGCACGCGTGGGCCGAGGCGCGCGGCGTGGAAGCCGGCGGCCTTGGCCTGGTCGACTTCCGCGTCGTTAAGGCCGCCTTCGGGGCCGATCAGGAAGGCCAGGCGTGACGGTGTGTCGTGGCTGGTCAGTGGTTCGGCCACCGGGTGCAGGACCAGTTTCAGGTCGGCTTCGGTGGTTTTGATCCATTCGGCCAGTGTCACCGGCGGATGGATCACGGGCAGGCTCGACCGGCCGCACTGTTCACAGGCACTGATAGCCACCTGGCGCCAGTGGGCCAGGCGCTTGTCGGCGCGTTCGTCCTTGAGGCGCACTTCACAGCGCTCGCTGACGATCGGGGTGATTTCATTGGCGCCCAGTTCGGTGGCCTTTTGAATGGCCCAATCCATGCGCTCGCCACGGGACAGGCCCTGGCCGAGGTGGATGTGCAGCGTCGATTCGGCTTGGCCAGCCAGGGCCTGGTCCAGTGTCACGCGCACGGTTTTCTTGCCGACTTCGAGCAACTGGCCACGGTATTCCTGGCCGCTGCCGTCGAACAGTTGCACGGCATCACCGGGGGCCATGCGCAGCACGCGGCCGATGTAATGGGCCTGGGCTTCGGGCAGGTCATGCTCGCCAAGGCTCAGGGGGGCGTCGATGAAGAAGCGGGACAGTCTCATGGTTCTGCTCGGACGAAAAGGGATCATGTGAGCCTGTGGGAGCGGGTTCACCCGCGAATGCGAAGGTGGGGACAACATCGCATTCGCGGGTAAACCCGCTCCCACAGGGTCGGCAGTGGGCTTATGGGCCTAGCCCGGGTCGCGGAAGTCGGGGTGGAAGTTGGCCGGTACGGCAACGCTGACGCTGTCGCGGGTGGCGATGTCGATGCCTTCGCTGGCCACCTCGGCGAGGAAGTCGATCTGCTCGGGCGTGATCACATACGGCGGCAGGAAGTACACCACGCTGCCCAGCGGGCGCAGCAGCGCGCCGCGGGTCAGGGCGTGCTCGAAGACCTTCAAGCCACGGCGCTCCTGCCAGGGGTAGGCAACCTTGCCGGCCTTGTCCTGGACCATCTCGATGGCCAGGGCCATGCCGGTCTGGCGGATTTCGGCGACATGCGCATGGTCGGCCAGGTGCGCGGTGGCCGTGGCCATGCGCACGGACAAGGCCTTGTTGGCCTCGATCACGTTGTCCTGTTCGAAAATATCCAGGGTCGCCAGCGCTGCGGCGCAGGCCAGCGGGTTGCCGGTGTAGCTGTGCGAGTGGAGGAACGCGCGCAGGGTCGGGTAGTCGTCGTAGAAGGCCTGGTACACGGTATCGGTGGTCAGGCACGCGGCCAGCGGCAGGTAACCCCCGGTCAGGGCCTTGGACAGGCACAGAAAGTCTGGGCGGATGCCGGCCTGTTCACAGGCGAACATCGTCCCGGTGCGGCCGAAGCCCACGGCGATTTCGTCGTGGATCAGGTGCACGCCGTAGCGGTCACACGCTTCGCGCAGCAGTTTCAGGTAAACCGGGTGGTACATGCGCATGCCGCCTGCGCCCTGGATCAGCGGCTCGATGATTACCGCGCTGATGGTGGCGTGGTGTTCGGCCAGGGTTTGTTCCATAGCCTGGAACAGGTTGCGCGAGTGTTCTTCCCAGCCCATGCCCTCAGGGCGCAGGTAGCAATCGGGGCTGGGCACCTTGATGGTGTCGAGCAGCAGCGCCTTGTAGGTTTCGGTGAACAGTGGCACGTCGCCTACCGACATCGCGGCAATGGTTTCGCCGTGGTAGCTGTTGGTCAGGGTAACGAAACGCTTCTTCTCGGGTTTGCCGATGTTCTGCCAGTAATGGAAGCTCATCTTCAACGCGACTTCGATGCAGGATGAGCCGTTGTCGGCGTAGAACACACGGTCCAGCCCGGCTGGGGTCATGGCGACGAGGCGCTCGGACAGCTCGATCACCGGCTGGTGGCTGAAACCGGCCAGGATCACGTGCTCCAGCTGGTCGACCTGGTCCTTGATGCGCTGGTTGATGCGGGGGTTGGCATGGCCGAACACGTTGACCCACCAACTGCTCACGGCGTCCAGGTAGCGCTTGCCTTCGAAGTCCTCCAGCCACACGCCTTCACCACGCTTGATCGGGATCAGCGGCAGTTGCTCGTGGTCTTTCATCTGGGTGCAGGGGTGCCACAGGACCTTGAGGTCACGTTGCATCCACTGATCGTTGAGGCCCATGGGTACTTCTCCTGGCTTTGCTGCTGGCTTGGACCGCGTAAGCCTAAGCAAAGCTGGAGGGCACCACAACCGCTGGCGGTCAATGTCGTCGAGTACCGGTCCATTCGAGCTTGCGAATGTGCACCGTGCCGGCCTGCGAGGTGGAGATGGTCAGGCGGCGGAAGGGGCCGTCGATGACCTGGTGATAGGGCAGCGTGGAGATCGGACCGGGCATCAGGTCGGTGAAGCCGCTGCCGTCGATGGTGAGCCAGTAGAAGTTGCGTGGGGCTGGCGCCACCAGGTCGTAGTCGTAGTTCTCGACATCGAACAGCATGTGCAGGTCGTCACAGAGATAGTCGCTGACCACGTAGTATTCCAGCCGTAAACACTCGACCTCCTGGGAGAAGGTGATCTCTACATCGCTGTGTTCGCCAATGACCAGCTCCGTGCCGTCTTCGCCTTTGAACGCTTCGTGAAAGCCCGTCCAGGACGTGCTGTTGGAGCGAATGCTCAGGCCAGATGCAGTGCACAGTGTCTGCTTGTGCCACAGAAACTGTCGTTCGACATGAATGAAACGCTCCTCGAAGATCATGCGCAGGCCCTCCTGGCGGGCTCTTGGCCATTCTCGTCAGCATCGCCTACCCACGTGTGACACGGCTACTGGCAAAAATGTCAGTTGCCAAAAGGACTTGATGTCGCCGTGCTGGCAGGGTTGGCAGAGCTGACGTATTCTTAACGCATCGCCTCGGGGCATTCCTGCCTCCCTATTTTTCTGTAACGTCTGACTCGGAGTTCGCCGACATGGCTGCTGCTTGGGTGCGCCTGTGCGCGTTGGTATTGATTGGTGTGTCCAGCGGTGCCGCGCTGGCAAAGGACAAAACACCTACGGCTATCGTGGTGGGTGGGGGCCTTGCGGGCCTCACTGCAGCCTATGAACTGCAGAGCAAGGGCTGGCAGGTGACGCTGCTGGAGGCCAAGTCGGGCATGGGCGGTCGCTCGGGCCTGGCCACCAGTGAGTGGATCGGCAACGCCAAGGCACAGCCGGTACTCAACCAGTACCTCGACCGTTTCAAACTTGAAACACTGCCGGCGCCAGAGTTCGTGCGTACGCCGGGCTACCTGATCGACGGTGAGTACTTCAGTGCGACGGACCTTGCCACCAAGCAGCCCGCCACTGCCGAGGCGCTCAAACGCTACGAGAAAACCCTCGACGACCTGGCCCGTTCGATCGACGACCCGCTGAACCCGCAGGCGACCAGCACGCTGTTCGCCCTCGATCAGATCAACGTGTCTTCCTGGCTCGACAAGCTGCAACTGCCGGCCACCGCGCGTCAGCTGGTCAACCAGCAGATCCGTAGCCGTTACGATGAGCCGTCGCGCCTGTCGCTGCTGTATTTCGCTCAGCAGAACCGCGTTTACCGTGGTGTCAGCGACCGCGATCTGCGTGCCGCGCGCCTGCCCGGTGGCAGCCCGGTGTTGGCCCAGGCGTTCGTCAAACAGCTGAAGACCATCAAGACCAGCTCGCCGGTCACTGCCATCGTGCAGGACAAGGACGGCGTCACCGTCAAGGTTGGTAGCGTGGGCTACCAGGCCGATTACCTGGTCATGGCCGTGCCGCTGCGCGCCCTGGCCAAGATCCAGATGACCCCGGGCCTGGACAGCCAGCACCTGGCCGCGCTCAAGGGCACCAACTATGGCTGGCGCGACCAGCTGATGCTCAAGTTCAACAAGCCGGTGTGGGAAAGCCGGGCCCGTATGTCCGGCGAAATCTTCAGTAACGCAGGCCTGGGCATGCTGTGGATCGAGCCGGCGCTGAAGGGCGGGGCCAACGTGGTGATCAACCTGTCCGGCGACAACGCCCGCCTGCTGCAGGCATTTGGCGACAAGCAGATGGTCGACCAGGTGCTTATCCGCCTGCATGCGTTTTATCCACAGGCCCGCGGTTCGTTCACCGGCTACGAAGTCAAACGCTACAGCACTGACGCTGGCACCGGTGGCGCCTACCTGGCCTACGGCCCAGGGCAGATCAGCAAGTACTGGCGCCTGTGGGAGCGCCCGGTGCAGCGCATCAGCTTCGCCGGTGAGCACACTGACGCCCTCTACCCAGGCACCTTGGAAGGCGCCCTGCGCAGCGGTCAACGCGCGGCGGGCCAGGTGCAGGACCTGCTGGCCGGCAAGTCGTTCGACCCGGCCAAGGCCGTACCGGTGGCGGCGGCAGCAGCAGGCGCCGCGGCGGCCAAAGACAAGGGCGGGTTCTTCTCCAACCTGTTCGGTGGTGCTTCCGACAAGGCTGAAAAGGGCGACAAGGTGGAAAAAGCCCCGGCCAAGGCCGAGCCGGTGAAAGAAGAGGCCAAGCAGGACAAGCCAGGTTTCTTCAAGCGCCTGTTTGGTGGGGCTGACAAGCCTGAGGTGAAAGCCCAGCCGATTGCCAAGGCCGACGAAGTGGCCCCGGCGCCACAGGCCGCTCCAGAGCCGGTTGCGCCGGCGCCTGTGGCCAAGGAAGCCGCGGCCAAACCTGCTGCTGCCAAGCCTGCCGCGCCTAAAACCGCCCCTGCCAAGCATGCCCCGGCGCACAAGCCGGCGGCAAAACAGGCGCACAAGCCTGTTGAAGCGAAAAAGGCTACGGTCAAATCAGAGCCCGCGAAGAAGCCAGTGGCCAATACCCAGGCCAAGGCGGGTTGATTGATCGACAGTGCCGGCCTCTTCCTCCTGTAGGAGCAGCCTTGTGCTGCGAAGGGGCCGGCACTGGCAACCCTGAACTCACCGACTATCGTTAATGTTTCCTTAATAGGAAGCTTTCACAATATCCATCGGATTTCTCGATAATCCGAAGCAATTTTTTCCGCTTTTATTCGATACGTTACGCGTTAGTCTGTGCACAGCTTTCACGGGGAAACACGCCAACATGCAACTGCGCAATTCACCTTCTCGCTACGGCGTGGTCAGCATCATCCTGCACTGGGGTGTTGCGCTGGCAGTCTTCGGCCTGTTTGGCCTGGGGCTGTGGATGGTCGGCCTGGATTACTACGACCCTTGGCGCAAGTCGGGCCCTGACCTGCACAAGAGCATCGGCCTGGTGCTGCTGGCAGTGATGCTGCTGCGCGTACTCTGGCGTTTCATCAGCCCGCCACCGCCGGCACCGGCCAACCACGGGGCACTCACCCGCGTGGCCGCCAAGCTGGGCCATCTGGCACTGTATGTGGGGCTGTTCGCGGTGATGATCGCCGGTTATTTGATCTCCACTGCCGACGGCGTCGGTATTCCGGTATTCGGCTTGTTCGAAGTACCGGCTCTGGTCAGCGACCTGCCCGATCAGGCGGACCTGGCTGGGGTGATCCACCTCTGGCTAGCCTGGGGCCTGGTGATTTTTGCCGTGCTGCATGGCCTGGCAGCACTGAAACACCACTTCATAGACCGTGACGCGACCCTGATCCGCATGCTGGGCCGCAAAGCTTGACTCTCAACCTCAATTGCAAGGAATAGAAAGGATGTTGAAAAAGACTTTTGCCGCTCTGGCGCTCGGTACTGCACTGTTCTCCGCTGGCCAAGCCATGGCCGCTGACTACAAGATCGACAAGGAAGGCCAGCACGCGTTCGTCGACTGGAAGATCAGCCACCTGGGCTACAGCTTCATTCACGGTACCTTCAAGGACTTCGACGGCAACTTCAGCTGGGACAGCGCCAAGCCTGAAGCGAGCAAGATCAACGTCGACCTGAAGACTGCCAGCCTGTGGTCGAACCACGCCGAGCGTGACAAGCACATCGCCAGCAAAGACTTCCTGGACGTGAAGAAGTACCCGGACGCCAAGTTCGTGTCGACCGCCGTCAAATCGACCGGTGAGAAGACTGCCGACGTGACCGGTGACCTGACCCTGCACGGCGTGACCAAGCCGGTCACCTTCAAGGCCACCTTCAACGGTGAAGGCAAAGACCCATGGGGCGGCGAACGTGCTGGCTTCAATGCCACCACCACGCTGAACCTGAACGACTTCGGCATCAAAGGCCCAGGCGCAACTTCGCAGACTCTGGACCTGGATATCAGCCTTGAAGGCGTGAAGCAGAAGTAATTGCGTTAAAGCTGAAACCGCTGGGGCCGCTACGCAGCCCTTTCGCGACACAAGGCCGCTGCTACAGAGAAACGCATTCTTCTGTAGGAGCGGCCTTGTGTTGCGAAAGGGCCGCGCAGCGGCCCCAGTTTTTTACAATCAGCGATTGCGCGTCAGCAGCGCAGGTCGCTCGCCGCGTGGGCGGCTTGGCAGATCGTCCAGTTGCTCAGGCGTTGGGTAACGATCGAGCTTGGATTCCTTGCGGATGATCACTGGCTGGTTCTGCGGCTCACGCGAGCTGCGGACTGCAGGTTCCTGGCGCGCAGCATCATCGCGCGCCGGGCGACCGCGACCACCGCCGTTGTTGTCACGGCGTGCACCGCCGCCCGCATTGTTGCGCGGTGGGCGTTTCTCGCCGCTGGCGCTGCGTGGCTGGCCACCCGTGCGAGGTTGGCCGCCGTTGTTGTTGCGTGGAGCCGGCGCACCTTGGCCTTGGTTTTGACCTGCGCCAGTGCCACCGCCAGGACGGCGGTTACGCCCCTGGTTCTTGCCCTGGTACGGGCTGACGTAGTCAGCGCGGTTGCCAAAGTTGTCGACTTCGTCATCCAGGAACTCGTCCGGGGCACGGTCGGCCGGTGCTTTCGGTGTGCTGTTCTGGCTGGCTTGCTGCTGGCGTGGCTTGTTGTCACGCGGTTTGCGCTGTTGCGGCTTGTCGCCCGCCTTTTCCTTCTCGGCAGGCTTCTCGGCAGCGTGCTGCCGGGTCTTGCCCTTGTCCTTGCCTTTGTCCTTGCGGCCGCCGTTGGCGTCTTTGCCGCCTTCGCCGCGTGGCTGGTTGCGACCGCCACGGCCGGTGTTTTGCGGGCGTTCGCGCACTTCTGGCTTCTCGGCCTCGACCTGGCTTGCGTCGAAGCCCATCAGGTCGCCGTCAGCAATCTTCTGCTTGGTGACCCGCTCGATGCTCTTGAGCAGCTTCTCTTCATCAGGCGCGACCAAGGAAATGGCCTCACCCGAACGGCCGGCACGGCCCGTACGGCCGATACGGTGGACGTAGTCCTCCTCGACATTGGGCAGCTCGAAGTTGACCACGTGGGGCAACTGGTCGATGTCCAGGCCGCGGGCGGCGATGTCGGTGGCAACCAGTACCCGTACCGCGTTGGCCTTGAAGTCGGCCAGGGCTTTGGTGCGGGCGTTCTGGCTCTTGTTGCCGTGGATCGCGGCGGCGGTCAGGCCGTGCTTTTCCAGGTACTCGGCCAGGCGGTTGGCGCCATGCTTGGTACGGGTGAAGACCAGCACCTGTTCCCAGGCACCCTGGGTGATCAGGTGTGCCAGCAGCGCACGCTTGTGGCTGGCGGGCAGGCGGTAGATGCGCTGCTCGATGCGCTCGACCGTGGTGTTCGGTGGGGTGACCTCGATGCGCTCCGGGTTATGCAGGAGCTTGTCGGCCAGGTCGGTGATGTCCTTGGAGAAGGTGGCCGAGAACAGCAGGTTCTGGCGTTTGGCCGGCAGGCGGGCAAGGACCTTCTTCACGTCATGGATGAAGCCCATGTCGAGCATGCGGTCGGCTTCGTCGAGGACCAGGATTTCGACGTGGGCCAGGTCGACCTTGCCTTGGCCAGCCAGGTCGAGCAGGCGGCCAGGGCACGCGACCAGTACATCGACACCTTTGGCGATGGCCTGGATTTGTGGGTTCATGCCGACACCGCCGAAGATACAGGCGCTGACCAGCGGCAGATCACGGGCATAGACCTTGAAGCTGTCATGCACCTGGGCGGCCAGCTCGCGGGTCGGAGTCAGGACCAGTACGCGAGGCTGGCGTGGGCCATGGCGCTGCGACTTGTCAGGGTGGCCACCCGGGAACAGGCGCTCGAGGATCGGCAAGGCGAAACCGCCGGTTTTACCAGTACCTGTCTGGGCGGCGACCATCAGATCACGGCCTTGCAACACGGCGGGAACAGCCCGCTGTTGCACCGGAGTCGGCTGGGTATAGCCCGCAGCCTCGATAGCGCGGACAAGAGCCTCGGAGAGACCGAGGGAAGCAAAGGACATGGGCAATCCTGTTCTCGTGTGGGCTGGGCCCGTTGGGATGTTCTGCCTGGCGCGACGGGCATCGGTGAGATGCGATCGCGTCCGGTCCAGCTTGGCTTTCACTGCACATCCAGGAAGCGGAGGGCTGACGCGATGGTGCGTCGTTGCCGATCGGGATGCCTGTTGCTAGGCCGAGCGTCCGGGCGTAAGCCTGGCGGGAAGGCCCGAGTATAACAGAGCTATCGCGACGTGCTGCTTTCCTGCTGCTCAACGGCGTTGAGAATGTTTCCGATGTCGCCTATGTAGCGGTGGCTGATAGCGGCGTAGGCGGGTTCCTGCTTGAAGCGTTGCAACTCTTCGGAGAACGCCTGGGCCAGTGCCTCGCGCCCGGGTTTGCGGGTCAGCCCCAGGTATTGCGTCTGTCGGCTGACCACCCATGGCAGCTCTTCGATGCGTTGTTCAAGGCCCAGCTGGCGCATCAGGTAGCGCCCAACCCTGCGGTCGGTAATCAGCAAATCGATACGGCCCAGCAACAGTTTGCCGAAGTTGGCTTCATGGGTAGGGGCTGCTTCGCGGCGAAAACGCGGCGAATCGTTGAATGCGGCGCCGTAGGTGTAGCCGGGCGATGTGCCGACGGACAGGCCCGCAAGATCGTCCAGGCCGGTGACGGCATGACGGCGGCTGCGGGCCTGGAACAGCACGAACTCGACATCCGACATGGGCTCCGTTGGGTAGACCAGGTAGGGCCTGCGCGTGTCGAACTGGAAGACATCCACAATACCGTCGGCCAGCCCTTGCTCGATCATTGCCAGGCAGCGCTTCCAGGGCAGGAACTGCCATTCCACCTCTACCCCCAGGCGCTTGAATACCTGGGTGGTCACTTCGTAGTCGATGCCCCGAGGTTGGCCATCTTGCTGGTACACATACGGTGCCCAGTCGTCGGACACCAGGCGCAGGCGTTCGGCCAGAGCCAACGGGCTCAGGCAGGCGAGCAGCAGGATCCAGAACAATCGGGTGGTGGCGAACATGGCCCGCAGATTACGCGCTCGGCCTGCTCAAGGCCAGTGAAGCGGCGGCTGTTCAGGCCTGCGCCGACTTGAGCAGGTGCGCTTCGATAGCCTTGCGCTGTGCCCCGAGTGACAGGCGCAGGCCCGGGTGACGCAGGCACTGGCGCAGCTGTTCGGGCTGGATGCGGCCGTTGCGCGCATTGAAGTTCTCCAGGGCTTTGTCCCACCAGGCCGATGCACAGGCCCGGTCGAACTCGTTGGGGTAGGGGTAGCTGCCATACAGCAATTCGCGGGCAAATTGCCGCTCGTGGCTGGGCAGGGTCAGGCTCAACGCCTTGTAGCCCAGCCGATGCAGGGTCGGCGGCCGCGGCAGTTGATCATTGACCCGCGCGACATCGGCCAGTGCAGCTTCGCTCAACGGAGTGTCGCCGTGTTTGCGCAGCCAGGCCTGGATCTTGGCGCGGAACTGGGCCTTGCGGCTCCAGTAGTGGTGGATGACGTCGGTGCACTCGGCCAGCTGCAGTTTGCGGTAGGCCGCCACGGCCAGGCAGAACTCTTCGAGGGTGTAGGCCTCGCGGGCCAGTGGGTAGAACTGGTCCATCATGGCGATGGAGTGGTCCAGTGCCTGCGCGTCTGCGGCGGTGAGCCCGATCACGCCCGAGTTGATCAAGGGCATCTGGCAATCGGCCAGGCCCTGGGCCTGGAGGACGGACAGCAGGTTCTTGTACAGCAGGCATTTCTGGTTGGCGCCGTAGCGCCCGCCGATGGCGTTGCACAGCAGGTGGCCAGGCGCGACCCGCTGGAACAGCCGCATCGGTGACTGACGGAAGAAGGTGTCGGTATCGATCAGCACCGCCATCGCATGCTGCGTCAGCACCTGGCGCAGCAGCACATGCTTGCTGCGAAAGTGATAACCATGCGGGGCATTCCACGCCGCGCGCGTGGCGTCGTCGAGCAGGTGCAGCGTGACTGGCAGCTTGGCATAGGGCGCCGGGTTGTCGGTGTAGACCTGAATATCCAGCGCCTCGCCTGCCGATACGTCCAGGTGGGCAAGGGCACTGACGATGCTGAAGCAGGCTTCCTGATGGTAGGTGGCCGGGCCGAAAGCCAGGTAGACGAGCTGAGGGCGCGATGGCTGAGGATGCTGCATGTCAGGCAAGACCTGTTTAACCCGAAAATAAATAAGGCCTTAGTCTATGACCAAAGCCTTAATCATTTCTTAATCAGATATTGCCAAAAAGTTTCAGCGAGGCAGCTTCAGGTTGTTCCAGATCGCCAGGCTCGCTTCGGCCTGGTTCAGCGTATAGAAGTGCAGGCCCGGTGCGCCGCCTTGCAGCAGTTGTTCACACATGCGGGTGATCACTTCTTCGCCGAAGGCCTGGATGCTGGCGGTGTCGTCGCCATAGGCTTCCAGCTGCTTGCGGATCCAGCGCGGGATCTCGGCGCCGCAGGCGTCGGAGAACCGGGCCAGCTTGCTGTAGTTGGTGATTGGCATGATGCCGGGCACCACCGGGATATCGACGCCCAGTTTCTGCGCACGCTCGACAAAATAGAAATAGCTGTCGGCGTTGAAGAAGTACTGGGTGATGGCGCTGTCGGCACCGGCCTTGACCTTGTGCACGAAGTTGGCCAGGTCGATCTCGAAGTTGCGGGCCTGGGGGTGCATCTCGGGGTAGGCCGCCACTTCCAGGTGGAAGTGATCACCGGTTTCCTGGCGGATGAATTCGACCAGGTCGCTGGCGTAGCGCAGCTCGCCGCTGGCCATGCCCATGCCGGAAGGCAGGTCGCCGCGCAGGGCGACGATGCGCTTGATGCCAGCAGCCTTGTACTCGGCAAGCAGGGCGCGCAGCTCTTCTTTGGTGTCGCCGACGCACGACAGGTGCGGTGCGGCAGGCACTTTCACTTCGCTCTCCAGCTGCAGCACGGTGTTCAGTGTGCGGTCGCGGGTAGAGCCGCCCGCACCGTAGGTGCAGGAGAAGAAATCGGGGTTGTAGGTGGCCAGCTGGCGGGCAACGCCCATCAGCTTTTCGTGACCGGCATCGGTCTTGGTCGGGAAGAATTCGAAACTGTAGCGGCGTTCTTGTGACATCTCTGTTTCCTCAGCTGCAGGCCATGAGCCGCACGCTGCAAGTAAAAGCCAGGGCGGTGGGGGCCGGCCTGGCTTGGGCATCGATCAAGATTAAACGACTACAAGCGCCCGCCGGCATGCCGCCGGGCGCTTGCCGCTTAGTAGCGGTACGCGTGTGGCTTGAACGGGCCTTCGACAGTCACGCCGATGTAGTCGGCTTGCTGCTGGGTCAGCTGGGTGACCACGCCGCCGAAGCCGCGGACCATTTCCAGGGCCACTTCTTCGTCGAGCTTCTTGGGCAGCACTTCTACGGTCAGGCGTTCGGCTTTCTTCTCGGCCGACAGGTCGGCGTACTTCTGCTCGAACAGGAAGATCTGTGCCAGCACCTGGTTGGCGAACGAACCGTCCATGATGCGGCTTGGGTGACCGGTGGCGTTGCCCAGGTTCACCAGACGGCCTTCAGCCAGCAGGATCAGGTAGTCGTCGTTTTGCGGGTCGAAGCTGCCAGCGCCGGTGCGGTGGATCTTGTGCACCTGCGGCTTGACCTCTTCCCAGGCCCAGTTCTTGCGCATGAAGGCGGTGTCGATCTCGTTGTCGAAGTGGCCGATGTTGCAGACCACGGCACGCTTCTTCAGGGCCTTGAGCATGTTGGCGTCGCAGACGTTGACGTTACCGGTGGTGGTGACGATCAGGTCGATCTTGCCCAGCAGCGCTTTGTCGATGCTGGCCTCGGTGCCGTTGTTGATGCCGTCGATGAACGGCGAAACCAGCTCGAAGCCGTCCATGCAGGCTTGCATGGCGCAGATCGGGTCAACTTCGGTGACCTTGACGATCATGCCTTCCTGACGCAGGGACTGGGCCGAGCCCTTGCCCACGTCACCGTAGCCGATCACCAGGGCTTGCTTGCCCGACAGCAGGTGGTCGGTGCCACGCTTGATGGCGTCGTTCAGGCTGTGACGGCAGCCGTACTTGTTGTCGTTCTTGCTCTTGGTGACCGAGTCGTTGACGTTGATCGCCGGGACTTTCAGCTCGCCCTTGGCCAGCATGTCCAGCAGGCGGTGCACGCCGGTGGTGGTCTCTTCGGTGACACCGTGGACGCGGTCCAGAACGGCTGGGTACTTCTTGTGCAGCAGCTCGGTCAGGTCGCCGCCGTCGTCGAGGATCATGTTGGCGTCCCATGGCTGGCCATCCTTGAGGATGGTCTGCTCCAGGCACCACTCGTACTCTTCCTCGGTTTCGCCTTTCCAGGCGAACACCGGGATACCGGCGGCAGCGATGGAGGCAGCGGCCTGGTCCTGGGTGGAGAAGATGTTGCAGGACGACCAGCGCACTTCGGCACCCAGGGCAACCAGGGTTTCGATCAGCACGGCAGTCTGAATGGTCATGTGGATGCAGCCCAGAATCTTCGCACCCTTGAGCGGTTGCTCGGTGAGGTACTTGCGACGCAGGCCCATCAGTGCAGGCATTTCCGATTCGGCGATGATGGTTTCGCGACGGCCCCAGGCAGCCAGGGAGATGTCAGCGACTTTGAAATCGGTAAAACCAGCAGGCGTGTTTACAGCGCTCATGAGAGCCTCCATTCGTAGTGTGCGAATGGGCGCCGTTGTGCGTTGAGCGTCCGCAGGAGCGGACAACGCCCCATCCGAGCCTGACAGGCCTAGCCTGCTGCAGCGCCCCTCGGACAGGTGGCGGGCATGGCCGCCGCTGCGGGTGGCCAAGTGAAGCGGCAGGATTATAGCCGCGACAGGGACCTTCGCCCAAGGTTTTCTGTCGATTAATCGAGACGATAGTCGATGTTCAATGGAGCGGCGACGGCCGCTCTGCCATCATGAATGCACGTTAGCCAAGCAGGTTAGGAGTACCGATGAACTTTCACACCCGCAAATGGGTAAAACCCGAAGACCTCAACCCCAATGGCACCCTGTTCGGTGGCAGCCTGTTGCGCTGGATCGACGAAGAAGCGGCGATTTACGCCATCGTCCAGCTGGGCAACCAGCGTGTGGTGACCAAGTACATGTCGGAGATCAACTTCGTCAGTGCCTCACGCCAGGGCGACATCATCGAACTGGGCATCACCGCCACTGAATTCGGCCGCACCTCGATCACCCTCAAGTGCGAAGTGCGCAACAAGATCACCCGCAAGAGCATCCTGACCGTCGACAAGATGGTGTTCGTCAACCTCGGCGAAGATGGCATGCCCGCGGCTCACGGGCGCACCGAGATCAAATACGTCCAGGACCAGTTCCCGGACAGCGCCGTGGAGTAGATTGCTGGGGGCCGCAAAGCGGCCCCCTTGTTTTCAGGGCTGGGCGCTAACCTTGCGCACCACCCGCCCGATGCTCAGCCCCTGCACCAGGATCGACGACAACACCACGATGTAGGTGATCGACAGCAGCAGGTCACGTTCCTCACCCAGCGGCAGCGACAGTGCCAGCGCTACCGACACGCCGCCGCGCAGGCCGCCCCAGGTCAGTACCCGCACGGTGCCTTTCGGCACACTCCGCCAGCGGCGCAGCAGCAAGATTGCCGGGGCCACGGTAAGCAGCCGCGACAGCAGAACCGCCAGTGCCAGCACACCGCCGGCCGCCAGGTGCATCCAGTTGAAAGGCAGCAGCAGAAGCTCAAGGCCGATCAGCGCGAACAGCAGGGCGTTGAGCATGTCATCGATCAACTCCCAGAAACCGTCCATGTAGCGACGGGTCATGTCGTTCATCGCCAGGTTGCGCCCCATGTTGCCGATGATCAGGCCGGCGACCACCATGGCGATCGGTGCAGAAACGTGCAGTTCGTAGCACATTGCCGAGCCACCGATGACCAGCGCCAAGGTCAGCATGACCTCGACCTGGTACTGCTCCACGCTCTTGATCATGCGGTAGGTGGCGTAGCCGATCACGCCGCCGAACACCACACCGCCAATGGCCTCGCGGGCGAACAGCACCGCCGTGTCATAGGCACTGGGGGTTTCGCCGAGCTGGATGATGCCCAGCAGCACGGTGAACACCACGACCGCGGTGCCGTCGTTGAACAGCGATTCGCCGACGATGGTGGTTTTCAGCGGCTTGGAGGCATTGGCGGTCCGCAATGCGCCGAGCACGGCAATCGGGTCGGTGGGCGAGATCAGTGCGCCGAACAGCAGGCAGTAGATCAGCGGAACCTGCCAGCCGAACATCGCGAACACCCAGTGCGACAGGTAGCCGATCACCACGGTGGCGATCAGCACGCCGATGGTCGCCAGCAGGCCGATCGGCCAGCGATAGCTGCGCAGGTCTGAGAGGTTGACGTGCAAGGCGCCGGCGAACAGCAGGAATGCCAGCATCCAGTGCATCAGCAAATCGTTGAAGTCGATCTGGTTCATCAGGCCTTCGACGCGCTCTTCGAGGCCAGGGAAGCCAATCAGGCTAAGCCCTTGCAGCATCAACGAGAACAGCAGTGCCGTGACCATCACGCCAATGGCGGGTGGCAGGCCGATGAAGCGGTAGTTGACGTAGGTGAGAAGGGTGGTAAGGCAGATAAACGCGGCAACTAATTCAAGCATCCCAAATCCTGTAACAGTGGCTTCCAAGTCGTACCCGAATGACCCGGGCAGTTCTTTGATGACCTGGCGAGGGCTTCGGGGCACACCTTTGACCGGAATTGTTGGAATCGTTCATGTGTAGGGCTTGAGTTGTGTGATGGTTTTGAGATCGAGCGCCGCCCGCGCGGCGCTCGATCTCGTAAACGCTGAAAATCTTCCGACATACGCACACCAGACTGAAGACGATATATTCATGCCTCAATAACGTCACAAGGACCTGAAGGCGTGTTGGCAACTTCCCTGGTACTGGTCGCCGCCCTCCTGCATGCGACCTGGAACACCCTGATCAAATTCAGCGGCGAGCGCTTGTTGGTGATTGCCAGCATGGACACGGTCGCGCTGGCTTTTGCCGTGCTGGCCGTGGCCTTTGTCGAGGTGCCTCCTGCTGAAATCTGGCCCTGGTTGGTCGCCTCGGCGCTGGCCGAACAGTTGTACCGCTATCTGCTGATCCAGGCCTATCGGGTTGGCGACCTGGGGCTGGTCTATCCTCTGATGCGCGGGCTGTCGCCGCTGGTGGTGCTGGGCTTGACCCTGGCCTTTGCCGGGGAATCGCTGAGCCAGCAGCAGATCATCGGCATCCTGCTCATTCCGTGTGGCATGGCGTGCCTGCTGTGGCAGGGGGGCGGTGGTGATCGGCTGCCTTGGTCGATGTTGCCCGTGGTGGCGCTGATTGGCCTGTGCATCGGTTGCTACACCTGGTTCGACGGCCAGGCGGTGCGGCTGTGGGGCAAGCCTTGGGACTACCTGGTATGGCTGACCTTGCTCAGTGCCTGGCCCTTCCCGCTGCTGGCCAGTGTGGCGCGCCGGGCACCGTTTGTGCTGTTTTGGCGAACCCAATGGCGGCTGGGGTTGGCCGTAGGGCTTTGCGTGCTGTTCAGTTATGCCCTGGTGCTGTGGGCCATGCACCTGGGGTCGGTGGCCGAGGCGGCGGCGCTGCGGGAATTGAGCGTGATCCTGGTGGTGCTGTTGGGTATGCGCTACCTCAAAGAACCTTTTGGCGGGCCAAGACTCCTAGCTTGCGGGCTGGTGCTGGCAGGCATGCTGGTAATGAAGCTCTAACCTTTCGATTGAACAAGGAGTGCTGTCCATGACCGTTGCCCTGTGGTGCATCCTGATTGCCCTGGTATTGCCGCCGCTTTGTGCATTGATCGCCAAAGTGAGCAGTGGCCGCTTCGGCCTCAAGGACAATCACGATCCGCGTGCCTTCCTGGACACGCTATCGGGCCTGCCACGCCGAGCTCATGCGGCGCAGCAGAATAGCTACGAAGCGTTTCCCGCGTTTGCGGCGGCCGTGCTGGTGGCAGATATCGTCGGCAATGCCGAGCAAGTGACGCAGGACGTGCTGGGCGTGATGTACATCACCAGCCGGTTGCTCTACATCATCTGCTACCTGGCGGACTGGGCGGCATTGCGGTCAGTGGTTTGGTTTGCCGGGTTGGCGTTGATCGTGGCGTTTTTCGTGGTTTCCGTCTGAAACCGAGTTGCCCTCTTCGCGGGTAAACCCGCTCCCACAAGGTTTAGCGCAGCCTGGAAGGTTTTCACAAGCCCTGTGGGAGCGGGTTTACCCGCGAAGAAATCAGCGCAGAATCAAAGGACTTTCGGTACTTCAGGCAGCGGTTTGCCTTTAGGCCACAGCATCCAGATCTGCCCTTGCTGCTTCATGTTCCCGGCCAGCTCACCTGCTTCTGGCCCAGTCCCCCAGAACAGGTCTGCACGTACCTCACCGGCAATCGCACCCCCGGTATCCTGAGCCCCTACCGGCCGCACCACCGGGGTACCATCCGGGCGCGTAGTGGATAACCAGAGCAGGCTGCCCAACGGAATCACCTTGCGGTCGATCGCCACGCTGTAGCCGGCCGTCAGTGGTACGTTGAGCGAGCCGCGCGGGCCTTCGTTACTGTCGGGGCGGGTGCTGAAAAACACGTAGCTGGGGTTGCTGGCCAGTAGCTCTGGTACCCGCTGCGGGTTGGCCTGGGCCCAGGCATGAATGCTGCCCATGCTCACGTCTTCCTTCTTCAACTGGCCCTGTTCCACCAGCCAACGCCCGATCGGCCGGTAGGGGTGGCCATTTTGGTCGGCGTAGCCCAGGCGCAGCTGGCGGCCATCTTCCAGTTGTACCCGGCCCGAACCCTGTATCTGCAGGAACTGCAAGTCCATCGGGTCGGTCAGCCAGGCCAGCACCGGGGCTTTTACGCCCTCACGGTTGATGACTTCGGCCGTGTCGTAAGGCTTGAGCACCCGGCCATCGAGTCGCCCGCGCAGGCGCTTGCCCTTGAGCTCTGGGTACACGCTGGCGAGGTCGACCACGATCATGTCGTCGGGCACGCCGTACACCGCTACGTGGTTGGTTTCGGTCGGTTTCAGGCTGCCGGGGTAGACCGGCTCGTAATAGCCGGTGATCAGGCCGTTGGCGTTGTTCTCGGCCGAGCGCAGGCCATAGACCTGCAGGTTTTGCTGCAGGAAGGCGCGTATTTGCAGGGCATCGTCCGGCACGCTGGCTGCGGCCTCGCAGGTGGTGGCCCAGACGGCGTCGCGCTTGAGTTTTTCACAGCCATTGCGCCACGCGTGGAAGCCGGCAACCAGGTCGGTGTCGCTGACGCTGGGCAAGTCCTGCCAGGTGGCGTTGGCATAGGTGGCAATGGCATGGGGCTCAGGTTTGGCGTTCTCGCCGCCGTTGCAGCCGGCCAGCAGGGCCAGCGCCGGGAGTGTCCAGGCCAGGTGGCGCAGGGCAGATTTCATAGGGAGATTCCTGTCAGGGCGAACATGAAGATTCGCCCCTGTGTTTTATGTGGCTATTGGTCTTTGGCCCTTGGCCAGCGATACTGGCCGCCCATTTTCGTAGGCCGTAGTGACCGTGATGTTCAAGCGATTGACCGTTGTTCTGCTCGCAGCCCTTGCCCTGAGTGCCTGTGACCGTGTGGACCCGAACTCGCCGCTGGGCAAGCGCAAGGTCATCTTCAAGGACATGCTCAAGACCAGCGAGGACCTGGGTGGCATGCTGCGCGGCCGTTTGCCGTTCGACGGGGTGAAGTTCTCCGAAGGGGCCGTGAAACTCGACAGCTTGTCGCACCAGCCGTGGCAGCACTTCCCCCAAGCGCGCGATGGCGGTGACAGCAGCGCGCGAGCGGAGGTGTGGGAGCGTCAGGCGCGGTTCCATGACCTTGCCCGGCAACTGGAGGGCGTGACCGGTGAATTGGTCGATGCGACCCGGGGCCAGCCGCTGGACGTTGCACAGCTCAAGGGGCCGATGGACAAGGTCGAGGCAGCGTGCAAGGCCTGCCATACCGAATTCCGCAATCATTGATCGCCTGTGAGGGCCTTATCCCCGGCAAGCCGGCTCCCACAGGAAACACACAGCCCTTGAGAGCAGTGGAGTACCTGTGGGAGCCGGCTTGCCGGCGATAAGGCGCTCACGGACGCTGCACCTCAGCGGTCGAGTTCGTCGACCGCTTCCTGCAGTTCTTTGCGCGACTCGGCGAGTTTGTCTTTACGCTTGTTTATCTTTTCAGCATCGCCTTTCTTTTCGGCTTTCTTCAGGTCTTTTTCGCGTTGCGCGACTTCATGGCGCGCATCGAGCACCTTTTGTTCACGCTCTTTGCGCAGGCTGGTTTCTGTACAGTTTTTTGCACCTTCCAGTGCCTGCTCGAGCCCCGCAACCTGGTCACTGTTGCCGTGTTCGCGGGCAATCTTCAGTTGGTTCTCGATGGCGCTGCGTTTGGCCGCGCAGCCAGTCAGGCCGGCATCCGGCTCGGCAGCCTGCACGGCGCCAGCAGCCAGGCCCAGTGTTGCGAGCAAGAAAAGAGTCGAAATACGTTTCATGAAAAGCCTCCTGAACGGGGCGGGGCAGAAAAGTTGGGGGAAATCCTGCCTTGGTTTTTCCTATTTAGAAACCCTTGTTGGTTTTTTATGGCCGAAACTCAGACTTTCCCTGCGTGGGAATTGGTAAAAAATCATTGCGCGAGCGGTTTGTTGCTGATTTGGAACGCGTTTACGCCGGCCTCGTTTAACTGCGCCGCAATGGCTTGAGTTTCGTTGGCCGTAAAAAACGCTTCAAGCTGACGCGCGCGCGCTGCGCCGATACCCGGCATGGTGTGCCAATCATCGGCCGAGCGCGAGGACAGCTGCGCCCAGTCACCGTCGAGCTGCATACCACCCGGTGCGGGTGCGCCGAGCGCGCGCAGCCAGCGGGAGAAGGGCTGTGCTCGGGCGCCTTCGAAGGCGTGCAGCAACTGCGTGGCGGTGGCGTCGCTGATGCCCGGTACCTGGCCCAGGCGCTGAGCATCGAGTTGCAGCCAATCCGTCATCGAAGTGACCAACCCAGCCCCGACCAGGCGTTGCCACGTACCTGGCCCGGTGCGCGGCATTGCCAGCCCCTGCTTGCCACTGAGCCACGTAAGCCGCGCAATGAACTGATCGTCGCAACCGTCGTCTGCGTGCCAGCAGCTATGGGGGTGGTAGCGCCCCGGTTGCGGCGCTGCAACCGGCTGGCGTTGGACCGCGCGGTGCACCACGTGCTCGAAACGCGGAATGGTCAGGCCGGCCAGGCTGATTGCTACCTGATCACCGGGCGCAATGTCGAGGCGCTGCCAGCGTGCCAGTGAGCCCAGGCTGACCTGTGTGATCAGCCGGTCGTCCAGTGTGACCGGGTGCAGGCGCAGCACCGGCGTGACTCTGCCTGTGCGACCGACCCGGAAGCGTACCTCACGCACCTGGGCCAAGGCTTGGGCGTAGGGGTATTTCCAGGCTGCCAGCCAGTAGGGCGGCTTGGCCTGCCAACGCTCGGCGGGTGGCCGACTGCTCTGGCGCAGGATGACGCCATCGGTGGCGAAGGGCAGGGGTGAGCGGTACCAGTGCTGGCGCCAGTGTGCGGCATCGGCGGTGGAGTCGATGGCAACGCTGTAGCGCTGGCTGTCAGGGAAGCCCAGTTGTGCCAGCTGCGACAGGCGTTCGGCCTGGCTGCTGGGGCCGTGTGGCCAATCCCAGACGAACAGGCCGATGCTGGCGCCTTGTTCAGCGCTGAGCTGCTTGCGGGCGAGCAGCCCTGCCACGGTGCCCCGTGCCTTGGCGCTGCCCGCCTGGGCTTGCACGTGCTGGTCCAGGCGCAGATACAGTTCACCCTGCAACACCAGGTCAAAGGCCTGGGGCAGTTGCCGGGTAATGGAGTCGAGGCGCGGGATGTGGCGGCTCCAGTCGTGCCCCTGGGCCCCGTCACCCCGGCTCAGCAACTGTACGAGTTGCCCCTGTCGGTAGCGCAAGGACACCGCCACCCCATCGACCTTCGGCTGCACCCACAGGCCAGCCTTGCCGGCCATCCAGCGGCTGACGGCCTGCTCGTCACCCAGCTTGTCGACGCCTGTATGCGGGACGGGGTGGGTAATCGGGCCGCGCGCCGTGGCCAGTGGCGCGGGTTGCGCTTGCAGGCCGAAGCATTGCTGCCAGTGTTCCAGGCGTTGCCGGCTCTGGTCATACAGTTCATCTGCTACCTGGGTGATGCCCAGGCGATGGTAGTCGTCGTCCCATTGGGCAATCGTGCTGCGAAGGTGGGTGACCTCGACGTTGGCTTGTTTGGCGTCCCAGTCGGGGCAGGGGCTGGCGTGCGCCAGCGAAGCATGTAGCGATAGCAGCAGTGCGAACAACAGCATGAACGGCATGGCCAGCATCCTTGCATGGCGGGTGGGAACCCTCAGCCTAGGCAGGCTGGGTGCCGATTGCCGTGAACAGTTGTCAGCCGATATGTCACAAAAAAGCCCCTGCCGATTGCTCGGCAGGGGCTTTCGTCCAGCGCTGTAGGAAACTTACAGGCCGGCAGCGTCACGCAGCGACTGGGCGCGGTCGGTGCGTTCCCAGGTGAAGGTGGTGAAGGTGTCGTCGCCGACTGTCTTCTGCTGCGGAGTGCGGCCGAAGTGGCCGTAGGCCGCGGTTTCCTGATACATCGGGTGGAGCAGGTCGAGCATCTTGGTGATCGCGTACGGACGCAGGTCGAAGCACTCGCGCACCAGTTGGACGATCTTGTCGTCGGAGACCTTGCCGGTACCGAAGGTGTTGATCGAAATGGAGGTTGGCTGAGCTACGCCAATGGCGTAGGAGACCTGGATCTCGCAACGCTCGGCCAGGCCGGCGGCGACGATGTTCTTGGCCACGTAGCGACCGGCGTAGGCGGCGGAACGGTCGACCTTGGACGGGTCCTTGCCGGAGAACGCGCCACCACCGTGGCGGGCCATGCCGCCGTAGGAGTCGACGATGATCTTGCGGCCGGTCAGGCCACAGTCACCCACCGGGCCACCGATGATGAAGTTGCCAGTCGGGTTGATGTGGTACTGGGTATCTTTGTGCAGCAGTTCGGCCGGCAGGGTGTGCTTGACGATCAGCTCCATCACCGCTTCCTGCAGGTCTTTTTGCGAGACCTCAGGGTTGTGCTGGGTCGACAGGACCACCGCGTCGATGCCGACTACCTTGCCATTTTCGTAACGGCAGGTGACCTGCGACTTGGCGTCCGGGCGCAGCCACGGCAGCAGGCGCGACTTGCGCGCTTCGGCCTGGCGCTCGACCAGACGGTGCGAGAAGCAGATCGGTGCTGGCATCAGCACGTCGGTTTCGTTGCTGGCGTAGCCGAACATCAGGCCCTGGTCGCCAGCGCCCTGGTCTTCCGGCTTGGAGCGGTCGACGCCCTGGGCGATGTCCACGGACTGCTTGCCGATGATGTTCATCACCGCGCAGGTGGCGCCGTCGAAGCCGACGTCGGAGCTGTTGTAGCCGATGTCGATGATGACTTTACGTACCAGTTCTTCGAGGTCGACCCAGGCGGACGTGGACACTTCGCCAGCGATGATGGCGACACCGGTCTTGACCAAGGTTTCGCAGGCCACGCGGGCGTATTTGTCCTGAGCGATGATGGCATCAAGGACAGCGTCCGAAATCTGGTCGGCGATCTTGTCCGGATGCCCTTCGGACACGGACTCGGAGGTGAAAAGGGAGTATTCGCTCATCTCGAAGGGTTCCTAAAATTTACCGATGGTGTATGTCGCCAGTCGCCCGCTGAAAATGGCGGACCTGTATCTGGAAACCGTTGCGCAAGCCCACATAGAGGCTGTCCCCGGGGACCAGCCCGGCACTATTGGCCCAACGGGCCAGGTCGTCCTGTTCGAAGCCCAGCCAGAGGTCGCCGCAGGCATCGCGCGCCCACCCCTGGTCATGGCTGCACAGTTCGGTGACCAGCAGGCTGCCGCCCGCTTTCACCCGTTTGGCCAGCTGGCGCAGGGCCAGGGCCGGGTCGCTGAAATGGTGCAGCACCATGTTCAGCACAACGCAGTCGGCTGCCACATCCGTTGCATTCAGTGCATCGGCCAACTGCAGGTTCACGTTGTCCAGGCGCTCACGCTGGCAGACCTGGCGGGCCAGCTCGAGCATGGTCGGGCTGTTGTCCAGGGCGGTCACCGTGGCGAAGCGCCGTGCCAGGTCCGGCAGGAAGCCGCCGTCGCCGGGGCCTACTTCCAGCGCGCTGGCGGTGGGCGCGAAGTTCAGCTTGTCGAGCAGCGCCAGCAGGCTTTCGCGGTACTGCGGCAGGCCGGCGATCAGGTCTTGCTGGGCGCGGAATTTTTCTTCCACGCGCAGGAAAAAGTCTTGGCTGGTGGCTGCGCGGCGTTGCTGCACCTGGGCGATGCGCGCCTGCACTGCAGGTGGCAAGGTCAGGTCGTCGACTTCTTCGAGCAACGCCGTGTGCAGACGCCCGCCCAGGCGTAGGCTGTCGGGCAGGGCGCGGCGGTAGAAAATCGCGTTGCCCTCGCGCCGAGTAGCCACCAGCTCGGCCTGGGCCAGCACCTTCAGGTGATGGCTCATGCCGGACTGGCCGATGTCGAAGATTTGCGCCAGCTCGAGCACGCCAAACGAATCGCTGGCCAGTGCGCGCAAAACATTCAGGCGCAGCGCATCGCCGCTGGCTTTGCACAGGGCGGCCAGGGTGTCGCTTCGCTGAGGGATCGATTGCGCACGGAGGTTCATGGGGCGGCAGTCTAGACAGGCATCGTGGCACCCGCAAGGCCAATATCAAAAAGTTTTGATATTGGCGATGAGCTGCAAGGATAGAGCGGCCCCAGCCCATGGTTGCATGCACCTTGCCGCTTAAAGCGTGCCGCTTGACGCTTAAATGTTTGCCCCCAGCCCCCCAGTGGGCGAAAATGGCCGCCTTTTTTCGTATCACAACCTTTCAGCCCCAGGAGATCAGCGATGCCCAGCCGTCGTGAACGTGCCAACGCCATTCGTGCCCTCAGCATGGATGCCGTGCAAAAGGCTAACAGCGGCCACCCAGGTGCCCCTATGGGCATGGCGGATATCGCCGAAGTGCTTTGGCGTGACTACCTGAAGCACAACCCGAGCAACCCAAGCTTCGCCGACCGTGACCGCTTCGTGCTGTCCAACGGCCACGGCTCGATGCTGATCTACTCGCTGCTGCACCTGACCGGCTACGACCTGTCGATCGACGACCTCAAGGCCTTCCGCCAGCTGCACAGCCGTACCCCGGGCCACCCGGAGTACGGCTACACCCCAGGCGTAGAGACCACCACCGGCCCACTGGGCCAAGGCCTGGCCAACGCCGTGGGCTTCGCCCTGGCGGAAAAAGTCCTGGGCGCACAGTTCAACCGTGAAGGCCACAACATCGTCGACCACAACACCTACGTGTTCCTCGGCGACGGCTGCATGATGGAAGGTATCTCCCACGAAGTCGCCGCTTTGGCCGGCACCCTGGGCCTGGGCAAGCTGATTGCCTTCTATGACGACAACGGCATCTCCATCGACGGCGAAGTCGAAGGCTGGTTCACCGACGACACGCCGAAGCGTTTCGAAGCCTACAACTGGCAGGTGATCCGCAACGTCGACGGCCATGACGCCGACGAGATCAAGACCGCGATCGAGACTGCACGCAAAAGCGAGCAGCCGACCCTGATCTGCTGCAAGACCATCATCGGCTTCGGTTCGCCGAACAAGCAGGGCAAGGAAGACTGCCACGGCGCACCGCTGGGCAACGACGAAATCGCCCTGGCCCGCAAAGAACTGAACTGGAACCACGGCCCGTTCGAAATCCCGGCCGACATCTATGCCGAGTGGGACGCCAAGGCCGCCGGTGCCAAGGCTGAAGCCGAGTGGAACCAGCGCTTCGACGCCTACGCCGCGGCTTTCCCAGAGCTGGCTGCCGAGTTCAAGCGCCGTGACAGCGGCGAGCTGCCGGCCGACTTCTCCGAGAAGGCCCAGGCCTACATCAACGAAGTCGCTGCCAAAGGCGAGACCATTGCCAGCCGCAAGGCCAGCCAGAATGCCCTGAACGCCTTCGGCCCGCTGCTGCCCGAGTTCCTCGGCGGTTCGGCTGACCTGGCCGGTTCCAACCTGACCCTGTGGAAAGGTTGCAAGGGCGTCGACGCCCATGACGCTAGCGGCAACTACGTCTACTACGGCGTACGCGAGTTCGGCATGACCGCGATCATGAACGGCGTTGCCCTGCACGGCGGCCTGGTGCCTTACGGCGCGACCTTCCTGATGTTCATGGAATACGCCCGCAACGCAGTGCGCATGTCGGCCCTGATGAAGCAGCGCGTGATCCACGTCTACACCCACGACTCCATCGGCCTGGGCGAAGACGGCCCGACTCACCAGCCGATCGAGCAGCTGACCAGCCTGCGCAGCACGCCGAACCTGGACACCTGGCGCCCAGCTGACGCGGTCGAATCGGCCGTGTCCTGGAAAAACGCCCTGGAGCGCAAAGACGGCCCATCGGCGCTGATCTTCTCGCGTCAGAACCTGCAGCATCAGGACCGTAACGCCCAGCAGATCGCTGACATCAGCCGTGGTGGCTACATCCTCAAGGACTGCGCTGGCGAGCCAGAGCTGATCCTGATCGCCACCGGTTCCGAAGTGGGCCTGGCGGTTCAGGCCTTCGACAAGCTGAGCGAGCAAGGCCGCAAGGTCCGTGTGGTTTCCATGCCGTGCACCAGCGTGTTCGACGCCCAGGACGCTGGCTACAAGCAGTCCGTACTGCCACTGGAAGTGGGTGCGCGCATCGCCATCGAAGCTGCCCACGCCGACTTCTGGTACAAGTACGTCGGCCTGGAAGGCCGTATCATCGGCATGACCACCTACGGTGAGTCGGCCCCGGCCTCTGCACTGTTCGAAGAATTCGGCTTCACCCTGGAGAACATCCTGGGCACCGCCGAAGAGCTGCTGGAAGACTGATACAGGCAAAGCGAGGGCCTTTGGCCCTCGTTCGCGGCACAAGGCCGCTCCCACAGGATCTGCATACGCCGCAGTACCTTGTGGGAGCGGCCTTGTGCCGCGAATGGGCCGTATGGCGGCCCCTTTCAACCGACGGATTTCAAGAGCCACCTATGCCCCACCCGCGTCCCTACAAAGTTGCACTCAACGGTTATGGCCGCATCGGCCGCTGTGTCCTGCGCGCGTTGTTCGAGCGGGGGGCGAAGGCCGGTTTCGAGATTGTTGCGCTGAACGACCTGGCCGATCAGGCCAGCCTCGAGTACCTGACACGCTTTGACTCCACCCACGGGCGTTTCCCCGGGGAAGTGAGGGTCGACGGCGACTGTCTGCATATTAACGGCGACTGCGTGAAGGTGATGCGCAGCGCCACCCCGGAAGGCATCGACTGGGCCGCCCTGGACATCGACCTGGTGCTGGAGTGCTCCGGCGCCTACAACACCCGCGCCGATGGCCAGCGTTTTCTTGATGCCGGCGCGCCACGGGTGCTGTTCTCGCAGCCCATGGCCAGCGAGGCGGACGTGGACGCCACGGTGGTCTACGGCATCAACCAGGCATGCCTGACGGGCAGCGAGCGCCTGGTGTCCAACGCGTCCTGCACCACCAACTGCGGCGTGCCGCTGTTGCGCGTGCTGGACCAGGCGTTCGGCATCGAATACGTGCAGATCACCACCATCCACTCGGCGATGAACGACCAGCCGGTGATCGACGCTTACCACCACGAAGACCTGCGCCGTACGCGCTCTGCGTTCCAGTCGGTGATCCCGGTTTCCACGGGCCTTGCGCGCGGCATCGAGCGGCTGCTGCCGGAACTTGCCGGGCGAATTCAGGCCAAAGCGGTACGCGTGCCGACCGTCAACGTCTCATGCCTGGACATCACGCTGCAGACCGCCCGCGACACCAGCGCCGCCGAGGTCAACCGGGTGCTGCGCGAGGCAGCGCTGGAGGGCCCGCTCAAAGGATTGCTGGCCTATACCGAGCTGCCCCACGCCAGCTGTGATTTCAACCACGACCCGCATTCGGCGATCGTCGATGCCAGCCAGACCCGTGTTTCCGGCCCCCGCCTGGTAAACCTGCTGGCTTGGTTCGACAACGAATGGGGGTTCGCCAACCGTATGCTCGACGTTGCCGAACACTATCTGCACGTCGTTCAACCAACCCGCAACAAACAGCCCTGAAGGACTGCATTCATGACCGTGTTGAAGATGACCGACCTCGACCTGCAAGGTAAACGCGTACTGATCCGCGAAGACCTCAACGTGCCTGTGAAGGACGGTGTGGTAGCCAGCGACGCGCGTATCCTGGCAGCGCTGCCGACCATCAAGCTGGCCCTGGAAAAGGGCGCGGCGGTAATGGTCTGCTCGCACCTGGGCCGCCCGACCGAAGGTGAATTCTCCGCCGAGAACAGCCTCAAGCCGGTCGCCGACTACTTGAGCAAGGCCCTGGGCCGTGACGTGCCGCTGATCGCCGACTACCTGGAAGGTGTCGAGGTCAAGGCCGGTGACCTGGTGCTGTTCGAGAACGTGCGCTTCAACAAGGGCGAGAAAAAGAACGCCGACGAGCTGGCGCAGAAATACGCTGCCCTGTGCGATGTGTTCGTGATGGACGCGTTCGGCACTGCCCACCGCGCCGAAGGTTCGACCCATGGCGTGGCCAAGTTCGCCAAAGTCGCCGCTGCCGGCCCACTGCTGGCCGCCGAGCTGGATGCCCTGGGCAAGGCGCTGAAAGCCCCGGCCAAGCCAATGGCGGCCATCGTCGCTGGCTCCAAGGTGTCGACCAAACTCGACGTGCTGAACAGCCTGAGCACCGTTTGCGACCTGCTGATCGTCGGTGGTGGCATCGCCAACACCTTCCTGGCGGCTGCTGGCCACCCCGTCGGCAAGTCGCTGTACGAGCCTGACCTGGTCGATACCGCCAAGGCCATCGCTGCCAAGGTCAACGTGCCGCTGCCTGTCGACGTGGTGGTTGCCAAGGAATTCGCTGAAAGCGCCGAAGCGACCGTCAAGGCCATTGCCGACGTTGCCGCTGACGACATGATCCTGGACATCGGCCCGCAAACCGCTGCCAACTTCGCCGAGCTGCTGAAGTCGTCGCAGACCATTCTGTGGAACGGCCCGGTTGGCGTGTTCGAGTTCGACCAGTTCGGCAACGGCACCAAAGTGCTGGCCAAAGCCATCGCCGAAAGCGCCGCGTTCTCGATCGCGGGCGGTGGTGACACCCTGGCGGCGATCGACAAATATGGCGTTGGCGCCGATATCTCCTACATTTCTACCGGTGGTGGCGCGTTCCTCGAGTTCGTCGAGGGCAAAGTCCTGCCGGCTGTGGCAATCCTGGAAGAGCGGGCCAAGGCCTGATGACGTTGGCGCTTGGCAAAGGGAGCGACCTGATGGTCAAGCAATTGCCTGTGATGATTCTGGCCGGGATGCTGAGCGCGTGCTCCAGCAGCCCGTCTTCGGATGAAGCCGCGTCGCGGTCGCCCAAGGGCGGCTGCTACCAGTCCGAGTGGCAGGCTGAGACCGTACCGGTCATCAACAAGCGCCTGGGTCCGGATGGCCTGGAAAAGTATGACGAAGACCACCAGCACAAGGCGCCTGGTTGCCCTTGATCGGGTTCTCGGGCACCTAAGCTGGGTTTGAAGGTCTTCAACACTGGGGCCGCTGTGCGGCCCATCGCCGGCAAGCCAGCTCCCACAGGCCTTGCACATGCCCGTAGGGTGGTGCGGTACCTGTGGGAGCCGGCTTGCCGGCGATGGGCTGCAAAGCAGCCCTTAGCGGAGTAATGAGATGAAAGCGCTTATGGCCATCGCGGCCCTGGCGACACTGGCAGGATGCTCACTGCTGCAGCCGGCGCAACCCGCCCCGGCAGACAACTGGACCCGTTGGGTCTGTGACACCCAGACCGAAGTGCTGTGGCGCTTCGCGGATGCACAACAAGATTCGGTCGACGTACGCCTTGGCGGCGGCGACCAGGTCTACCGGCTCAAATCCGAGCCGAGCGCGTCGGGCGCGATGTACAGCGATGGCGTGCTGGCCTTCCACACCAAAGGCGAAGAAGGCCTGGTGTACTGGGTGGCAACCAACGATCTGATAGGGCGGGGCTGCAAGGCACCGTGACTGGCCGGGCCGCCCAGGTGGCCCACACTACTTGAACAGCAACCGCCCCTGCGGCAGGCTTGCACGAAACAAACGACGCTTGTCGGGAGAGAGATACACAATGGCACTCATTAGCATGCGCCAGATGCTGGACCACGCCGCCGAGTTCGGTTACGGCGTTCCAGCTTTCAACGTCAACAACCTCGAGCAAATGCGCGCAATCATGGAAGCCGCCGACAAGACCGACTCTCCGGTCATCGTGCAGGCTTCGGCGGGTGCCCGTAAATACGCCGGTGCGCCCTTCCTGCGCCACCTGATCCTGGCTGCGATCGAAGAGTTCCCGCACATCCCGGTGTGCATGCACCAGGACCACGGCACCAGCCCTGACGTGTGCCAGCGCTCGATCCAGCTCGGCTTCAGCTCGGTCATGATGGACGGCTCGCTGGGTGAAGACGGTAAAACCCCAACCGACTACGAGTACAACGTCCGCGTTACTCAGCAGACCGTTGCCATGGCGCACGCCTGCGGCGTTTCGGTAGAAGGCGAGCTGGGCTGCCTGGGTTCGCTGGAAACCGGCATGGCCGGTGAAGAAGACGGTATCGGTGCTGAAGGCGTGCTGGATCACAGCCAAATGCTGACCGACCCGGAAGAAGCCGCCGACTTCGTCAAGAAGACCCAGGTCGACGCCCTGGCCATCGCCATCGGCACCAGCCACGGCGCCTACAAGTTCACCAAGCCACCGACCGGTGACGTGCTGGCGATCGACCGTATCAAGGAAATCCACAAACGCATCCCTAACACCCACCTGGTGATGCACGGTTCCTCTTCGGTACCGCAAGAGTGGCTGGCGATCATCAACCAGTACGGCGGCGACATCAAAGAAACCTACGGCGTACCGGTTGAAGAAATCGTCGAAGGCATCAAGCACGGCGTGCGCAAGGTCAACATCGACACCGACCTGCGCCTGGCCTCCACCGGTGCCATGCGTCGCCTGATGGCCCAGAACCCAAGCGAGTTCGACCCGCGCAAGTTCTTCGGTGAAACCGTCAAAGCCATGCGTGACGTGTGCATCGCCCGTTACGAAGCCTTCGGCACCGCCGGCAATGCCTCCAAGATCAAGCCGATCTCCCTGGAAGGCATGTTCCAGCGTTACCTGAAAGGTGAATTGGCCGCCAAGGTCAATTGATGCGCTGGTAGTACTGAAAAAACCCGCAGAGATGCGGGTTTTTTTATGCCTGCGATAACCCGTATTCACGGCAGAGCAACCGTTAGTCGGCTACCGTACAGTTTATGCACTGATAGCGTTCTGATTGCATTGCGAGTTACAGGCCCGGGTCTAGAGTACTTATCGGATCCAATCGTGATTTGAAGTCGGTCACACAATAGAGAAGCAGCATGGATGGCGCTCACCTTCAACCACAGCCACGGGATGGTGGCAGCTCGGTTCTTCTGGTGGTAGATGATTACCTCGAGAACCTCATCAGTATGCGGGCGTTGCTGGCCCGGCAGGATTGGCAAGTATTGACCGCAAGTTCGGGGGTGGAAGCCCTGAGTGCCTTGCTCGAACACGACGTCGACCTTGTCTTGCTGGACGTACAGATGCCAGAAATGGACGGCTTCGAAGTCGCCCGGCTGATGCGCGGCAGCCAGCGCACGCGGCTGACCCCGATCATCTTCCTTACCGCTAACGAACAGTCCGATGCCGCCGTGCTGAAGGGGTACGCCAGTGGCGCGGTGGACTACATGTTCAAGCCGTTCGACCCGCAGATTCTCAAGCCCAAGGTCCAGGCCCTGCTCGATCAGCAACGCAACCGGCGCATGTTGCAGCAACTGACCCGCGAGCTGGAAACAGCCAGGGCGTTCAACGCTTCGATTCTGGAAAACGCCGCCGAAGGGATTCTGGTGGTAGATGCCGCCGGCACCATCAGTTTCGCCAACCCAGCCATTTCACGCTTGCTGGCAGCGCCAGTGGAGCAGTTGCAGGGCGCCCAGTTGCTTGACCTTGTGCAAATGGCCAACGCCAACCTGTGGAACGAGTCGGACTTCTACCAGGCCTACTTGGGGCGGCGGATTTTCCGCGTGCACGATGCCCAGTTACGCACCCTGGGGGGCGAACTGGTACCGGTCGCGCTGTCGTGTGCACCCCTGCCGGCCGATCAGCAGGCGATGGTGGTGACAGTGCTGGACATGTCGGTGGTGCGCAACCTGCACCAACAGCTCGAGTACCAGGCGGTGACCGACCCGCTGACCGGCCTGCTCAACCGCCGTGGCTTCTACCAGGCCGCCGAGGGCGTGCTGCTGCGCAACGAGCGCTCGGACAAGGCGCAGGCGCTGATGTACATGGACCTGGATGGCTTCAAGCGGATCAACGACTCGTTGGGCCATGAAGCGGGTGATCGCGTGCTGCGCTGGGTTGCCGAGCAGATCAAGGACTGCCTGGGCAGCGAGGCGCTGCTGGCACGGATGGGCGGTGATGAGTTCACGGCGTTGTTCGACAGCTTGCCTTACCCCGAGCAGGCCGGGCGTTACGCCGAGCGCTTGCTCGAGCGCATCGCTATCAGCCAGCAGGTGGAAGGGCTGGATGTGTGCCTTGGGGTCAGCATTGGTATCGCCACCTACCCTGACTGCGGTGCCACCGTCGAGGGCCTGCTGCGCGCAGCCGATGCGGCGATGTACGCGGCCAAGCAGGCTGGCCGCCAGCAATACCGCTTTTATGACCACGAGCTCAATGGCCGCGCACGTTCGCGGCTGATGCTTGAAGACGGTGTACGGGCAGCGATCGAACAGCAGGACTTCAGCCTGGTGTATCAACCCCAGGTGGGTTTTGCCGATGGCCACTTGCGCGGTTTCGAGGCGTTGTTGCGCTGGCAGCACCCCAGCGTTGGCGATGTGCCGCCAGGGCTGTTCATACCTTTGCTGGAAGAGGCCCGGCTGATCAACCGCCTGGCCAGCTGGATCTACCGCCAGGGGGCAGCGCAGCGCCAGGCCTGGTGCGATCGTTTCCCTCGCGACTTGGTGCTGGGTATCAGCCTGAGCCGCGCCCAGTTCGTCATGCCGGGCCTGGTCGAGGAGCTGCAGCGGGTGATCCTGGACTACCAGCTTGACCCCGCGCAGCTTGAAGTCGAGGTGGCGGAGACGTCGCTGATGTACAACATCGACGCGGCGGTTAAGCAGATACACCGCCTGCGTGAGCTGGGCGTGCGGGTGGCGCTGGATGATTTTGGCGCAGGTGACTGCTCGTTGCGCATGCTGCGGGACTTGCCGATCGATACCCTGAAGCTGGACCGCCACCTGGTGGCACGCCTGCCGGACTCTGCCGTGGACGCCGCGCTGGTACGCAGCGTGGTGGGCCTGTGCGCCGACTACCGCATCACAGTGATCGCCGAAGGCGTGGAAACCCCGGCCCAGGCTGCGTGGCTGAAGGCAAACGGTTGCGCCTACGTGCAGGGTTTTCTGGTGGCGCACCCCATGACCGCAGCGGATGCCAGCGGCTTCCCGGCGATTTTCTCCTGGCCTCGGCCCTGATTGGCTAGAATCGCCCTTCGTCACGCCGAATGCACTGCCATGACCGTATTACGTTATCTGCAAGCCTACCCGCCGCACCTGCAAGAGCAGGTGCGGCAGATGATCGACAGCGACCGCCTGGGCGAGTACCTGCAGCGCCGTTACCCGGACCGCCATGACGTGCAGAGCGACAAGGCGCTGTACGGTTATGCCCAAGAGTTGCGGCAGCAGTACCTGCGCAGTGCGCCTAACCTGGACAAGGTGCTGTTCGACAACCGCCTGGACCTGACCCACCGAGCGTTGGGGCTGAACACGGCGGTATCCCGGGTGCAGGGTGGCAAGCTCAAGGCGAAGAAGGAAATCCGCATCGCCGCTTTGTTCAAGGAGGCCGCGCCGCAGTTTTTGCGCATGATCGTGGTGCACGAGTTGGCGCACCTGCGTGAGCGCGACCATAACAAAGCGTTTTACCAGCTCTGTCAGCACATGGAGCCGGACTACCATCAACTGGAATTCGACCTGCGCGTCTACCTGACCTATCGGGAGCTGCCGGGCAACTGTTAAGGACCACGCAGCATGGAAGTGAGCAAGACCAAGAGCAGCTTCTACCGCCGCCTATACGTGGCCTGGCTGATCGACAGCCAGACCGCGACCAGCGTGCCGGCGCTGATGGAGGCCACCGGCATGCCACGCCGCACGGCCCAGGACACCATCGCCGCCCTGGCCGACCTGGACATCGTCTGTGAGTTCGAGCAGCAGGAAGGCGCGCGCAATCATGCCGGGCATTACCGCATTCATGACTGGGGCGCGATCGACAAGCAGTGGATCATTCGGCATTTGCGCCAGATCCGCGAAGTGCTGGGGTATCCGTGATGCGGGGGGCAAAGTGCCCCCTGGCTTTTTCAGCCTTTACGCATACCGATATGCGCAATGTCATCTTCAAGGTATTCCTCACCCACCGCCTTAAACCCATGCCCGGCATAAAACCCTTGCAGATGCGCCTGTGCCGACAGGTACACCGGCGTACCCGGCCAGCAATGCTCGGCCGCCTCCAGCCCTTTGAGCAGCAACGCATGCCCCAGCTTGAGCCCGCGCGCCGCAGGTGACGTGACCACGCGGCCGATGACCACATCGCCCCCTTGGGATTGCGGGTCGAGCAGGCGCAGGTAAGCCACCAGCTTGTCGTCTTGCCAGGCCATCAGGTGCAGGGTGTCGCCGGTCAGGTCCTGGCCATCGACTTCCTGGTAGCTGCAACGTTGCTCGACCACGAACACTTCAGTGCGCAACTGCAGGATGGCATAGAGCTGCTCCTTGCCGAGATCAGTGTGGTGCTTGCAAAGCCAGTCGATGGACATGGGCAGGAACTCCTTGAATGATCCGTCGATCATCGCAAATCCCAAGGCTACCGACGAGTGGCTGATTGCTGCAGGCGGTGTCATGCAGCCTTCGGCCAAAATAGAGGCAAAATGACACTATTGTCCGCTGCCTTCGGCTGCAGCTTTGTGTACGCTCAGCGGCAGTTGTGGTGAAGACCGCCTACACAGTGTGTGCCCTCCATTGCGAAAGGACTTGAGCATGCGGCCACTGCTTTGTGTTCTGGGGTTGCTGGCAGTGATGCTGGCCTCGCCCGCCCAGGGTCACGGCAAGCTGCGGCTTGTGGCGGACAACTGGCCACCGTTTACCGACACCAGCATGCCCGGCGGCGGTTTGGCGACCAGCATCGTCACCACTGCGCTGGCCCGGGCCGGATACCCCAGCGCGTTCGAAGAAGTGCCCTGGGCGCGGGCGTTGATGGGCGTCAGCGAAGGGCGTTACGACGTGCTGATCAATGCCTGGCGCAACGACGCGCGTGCGCGCATCGGGCAGTTTTCCGACGCCTACCTGACTAACCGCATCCGCTTGCTCAAGCGCAAGGGTGAGGCGTTTGACTATCAGCATGCTGCCGATTTGTACCCGTACAGCATTGCCGTGGTGCGCGACTATGCCTACTCACCCGATTTCGACGGCGACACCCGCTTGCACAAGGTGCCTGTGCGCAACTTCTCGTCAGCCGTGCGCATGTTGGCGGCAGGCCGGGTGAACCTGGCGGTAGAAGATGAATACGTGGCCCGTTACAACCTGCAGCGCGAGCCGCAGGCGGTGCGTGAGGGTGTGGAACTGATCGACCCGCCACTGGCGCAGAACAGCCTGCATATTCTGGTCAGCCTGAAACACCCGCAACACCAGCAGATTGTCGAAGGGTTCGAACAGGCGATTGCGGCGATGAAAGCTGATGGCAGTTATGCGCGCTTGTTACGCCAGCATGGCTTTTGATCTCTAATGCCGTGCTGGCCTCTTCGCGGGTAAACCCGCTCCCACACAAGCGATACACACCCCCTGTGGGAGCGGGTTCACCCGCGAAGAGGCCGCCACAGGTCACATAGCATTTAGGCCGGCGCGCTTTCCTTGACCAGGTGCGCCGCCAACGTGCGCAATGGCCCCAACTGCCTGCAAATCAGTGCCAGCTGGGTCTGCACCAACCGCTGGTGCTCATCCAGCTCTTCCGGCATCTGCTCCAGGTCGTTGGCCAGCGCTTCTTCGGCATCACTGTGGATCGCCACCGGTAGCCGCGCCGCCAGGCCATTGGCGATTTCATCCAGGCTGTTGGCCAGGCTTTGCCCCGCGCCCTCGATCAACTGCTCCTGCACCTCCGCCGGCAAGGCGGTGTCGCGGTGCGCGCCAAGCCCGGAGAGGTAGCTGAGCAGCGTGTGCGACAACACCAGGAAACGGAAGCCAACGTCCGCTTCCTTGCGGAAGTGCCCCGGCTCCATGAGCATGTTGGCCAGCGTGGTCGACAGCGCCGCATCGGCGTTGTGGGCATTGCGGCGGGCCAGGCGGTAGGCGAGGTCGTCTCGTTTGCCGTGGGCATACTGCTGCATGATCTGGCGCAGGTACACGCTGGCGCAGGCCAAGGTGTTGGCCAGCGCCTTGTTCAAGCGCCGGCCTTGCCAGTCGGGCAGGAACAGGAACACCGCCAGAATGGCGATCAGGCTGCCCACCAGGGTATCGAACAGGCGCGGCAGGAACAGGCCGTAGCCATCGCCGATCTGGTTGAAGCAGAACAGCACCATCAAGGTGATCGCTGCGGTTGCCAAGGTGTACCGGGTGGTGCGGTTGACGAAGAACACCACCCCGGCGACCACGGCGAACATCGACTGGATGATCGGGCTGGGGAACAGGTCGAACAGGGCCCAGCCGACCGTCAAACCGATGGCCGTGCCGAACACCCGCTGCACCAGCTTGCGCCGGGTTGCGCCATAGTTGGGCTGGCAGACGAATAGCGTGGTGAGGATGATCCAGTAGCCCTGGGTCGGGTGAATCAAATGCACCATGCCGTAGCCGATCGACAGTGCCAGCGACAGGCGCAGGGCGTGGCGGAACAGCAGCGAGGTCGGCGTGAGCTGGGTGCGCAGGCGGCTCAACACATCCTTCAGCGAGCGTGGCGAACGGTCGAGCAGGCTGCTGTCACTGGCATCGGCCAGGCTGTCCGGGTTGCTGGCGGCGCCCAGCAGGCGGTCGAGGGTGGCGAGGTTCGCCGCCAATGCCCGCAACGACCGCAGCAGGCTACGCCAGGCCGGGTTGTTCTGGTTGCGCAAGTGCTCCAGCGAGGCGTTGAGGTCTTCCAGGGTGTCGGCAAACCGGCTGTCGAGCACGAACGGCTGGCGCAAGCGGATCGAGCGTGCCAGGTCTTGGCAGGCGGAGCCTTGATGACGCAGCAGGCGCTGGCAGCGGAACATCACGTCGCTGTGGAAGAACGCTTCGGCCAGGGCGTTGTACGGGTAATGCGAGGCGCTGACGCGCTCGTGAATATCCTGGGCCAGAAAGTACAGCTTCAGGTAACGGCTGACCTTGGAATTTGGCTGGCTGTTGCCGACCCGGTGCAGGATGATTTCCTTGGCGGCGTTGAGCGCCGCGACCACCTTGCCATTTTGCTGAGCCAGCTCCAGGCGGCGGGCCTCCAGGTCGAGGTTGCGGATCGGTTCGAACAGGTTGGCCTTGAGCTTGAGGTAGCGCCCCAGCTCGAAAAACAGTTTGGCCAGGCTTTGCTGCACCGGCTGATTGGAGAACAACGCTTGCCACAGCACCGACAGCAGGCCGTACCAGGCCGCGCCCGCCACCAGTAGCATCGGCTCGTGCCAGAAGTCATTCACCTGGCCGCCGCGTTGGTCCACGCCGATCATGGTGTACACCGACAAAATCAGCGTGGCTGAAGCGATCGCACCGTAGCGCTCGCCCAGTGCACCGAGCATGGTCAGGCCAAAGGCTGCCAGGGCCAGGGCGCCGGCGAAGATCCAGGGGTAAGGGAAGAGTAACTCGACCGACAGCGCGGCGATGGCAAAACACACCAGGGTTACCGCCAGCGCGCTGAGCCGGCCTTGCCAGCTGTCGTCGGTTTCGGCCAGGGCGCTGGCGATGATGCCCAGGAACAAGGGGATCAGCAGGGCCATTTCATCCTGGTACCAGCACAAGGCCATGCTGCCGGTAAGGGCGACCGTAACCCTGATGCTGTAGCTGAACTTGTCTTGGCCCCACAGGCGACGCAGTGACTGACGGAACGAGCTCGATGACATGATGGCCTTGGGCTGTGATCGAATGAATACAGTGCCGCACGGACCAGCAAGAAGCGTTCCGTGCTGCTGAATGGATTCTACTCTACACGAACTGCGCCGCAGCGTTAGCCGATGCCCATGCCCACTGGAAATTGAAACCGCCGAGGTGGCCGGTGACATCCAGCACCTCGCCAATGAAGTACAGCCCCGGGGCTTTGAGCGACTCCATGGTCTTGGACGACACCTCGCGGGTGTCCACGCCGCCCAGCGTCACTTCGGCGGTGCGATAGCCCTCGGTGCCAGCCGGTACCACCTGCCAGGCTGCCAGTTTTTCGGCGATCTGGGCCAGTTCTGCCGGGGTGTACTGCTTCATCGGCTTCGATTCGAACCACTGCTCGGCCAACAGGTTGGCCAGCTTGCGGGTGAACACCTCGCCAAGCACCGTCTTCAGTTCTGCGTTGGCGCGCTCGGCCTGCTGCTGTTGCAGCCAGGTCAGTGCATCGCGGTCCGGCAGCAGGTTGATCTCCACCGTGTCGCCGGCCTCCCAGAACGAGGAGATCTGCAGAATCGCCGGGCCGCTCAGGCCGCGGTGGGTAAACAGCAGGTTCTCGCGGAAACTGGTGCCGTTGCAGCTGGCCGTACAGTCCAGCGAGGTGCCCGACAGTTCAGTGCACAGTGCCTTGAGTTGGGGCTCGGTGATGGTGAAGGGCACCAGCCCGGCGCGGGTCGGCAGCAGGGTGTGGCCGAACTGGCGCGCCACCTGGTAGCCGAAACCGGTAGCACCCAGGGTCGGGATCGACAGGCCGCCGGTGGCGATCACCAGCGACTGGCAGGCGAACTGCCCGGCACTGGTTTGCAGCAGGTAGCCGTTTTCGGTTTTCTCGATGTGCGAGATGCTGGTGTCCATGCGCAACTCGGCACCGGCCTCGTCGCACTCGGCCAGGAGCATGTTGAGGATGTCGCTGGCCTTGTTGTCGCAGAACAGCTGCCCGAGCTTCTTCTCGTGATACGGCACGCCATGCTTGGCCACCAGCTCGATGAAGTCCCACTGGGTGTAGCGGGCCAGCGCCGACTTGCAGAAGTGCGCGTTGTGCGAAAGGAAGTTGGCAGGCTCGGTGTACATGTTGGTGAAGTTGCAGCGCCCGCCGCCGGACATGAGGATTTTCTTGCCTGGCTTGTTGGCGTGGTCGAGCAGCAGTACCCGGCGGCCACGGCGGGCGCTGAGCTGGGCGCACATCAGGCCGGCGGCGCCGGCGCCGAGGATGATCACGTCGGTGGTGTGCACGGGTTACCTCTTGAAGATTGCTGGGGCTGCCTTGCAGCCCTTTCGCGACACAAGGCCGCTCCTACAGGGGATCGCGTAACCCGTGTAGGAGCGGCCTTGTGTCGCGAAAGGGCCGCAAAGCGGCCCCAAAAGTTTTTTAAATGATGCGGACTTTCAGGGCGCGGCCCTTGATCTTGCCGCTGTTCAGGCGCTGCATCGCCTGCTTGGCCAGTGCCCGTTCCACTGCCACGAAGGCCTGGAAATCGAAGATGGCGATCTTGCCCACCTGCTTGCCCGGGATGCCGGCATCGCCGGTCAATGCGCCGAGGATGTCACCCGGGCGCAGTTTGTCCTTGCGCCCGGCAGCGATGCACAAGGTGCTCATCACCGGCAGCAGCGGCTCGCCACCTTTATTTTTCAGGCTGTCCAGCTGGTCCCAGCGCAGCGGGCTCTTCTGCAGCGCTTCGATGGCCTGGGCGCGGTGGCCTTCGGCCGGGGCCACCAGGCTGACCGCAACGCCCTTCTCGCCGGCACGGCCGGTACGGCCGACACGGTGCACGTGGATCTCGGCGTCACGCGCCAGCTCGACGTTGAGCACCATGTCCAGGCCGTCGATGTCCAGGCCGCGCGCGGCCACGTCGGTCGCCACCAGCACCGAGCTGCTGCGGTTGGCGAACATGGCCAGCACTTGGTCGCGGTCGCGCTGTTCGAGGTCACCGTGCAGGGCTTGGGCGACGATGCCTTTGGCCGTGAGGTGGGCGACCACGTCTTCGCACTGCTGCTTGGTGAAGCAGAACGCCACGCACGATTGCGGGCGATAGTGGCCGAGCACGCGGGTCACCGCTTCGAGGCGCTGTTGCGCGTCGATTTCAATGAAGCGTTGTTCGATCTGGTTGTCGGTGTGCAGGCTTTCGACCTTGACCTGCTGCGGGTTGCGCATGAAGTCTGCGGCAAGCTGCTTGATGCCGGACGGGTAGGTGGCCGAGAACAGCAGGGTCTGGCGGCGGGCCGGGGTCTTGCCGATGATGCTGGCGATGGCGTCGAAAAAGCCCATGTCGAGCATGCGGTCGGCTTCGTCGAGGATCAGCGTATTGAGCCCGTCGAGGACCAGGGTGCCTTTGTCCAGGTGCTGCTGGATGCGCCCCGGGGTGCCGACGATGATGTGCGCACCATGCTCCAGCGACGCGATCTGCGGGCCGAGCGAAACGCCGCCGCAGAGGGTCAGGATCTTGATGTTGTCTTCGGCGCGGGCCAGCCGGCGCAACTCTTTGGCGACCTGGTCGGCGAGTTCGCGGGTCGGGCACAGGACCAGCGCCTGGCAACCGAAGTAGCGCGGGTTGATCGGGTTCAGCAGGCCGATGCCGAACGCAGCGGTCTTGCCGCTGCCGGTCTTGGCCTGGGCGATCAGGTCCTGGCCCTTGAGGATGACCGGCAGGCTCTGGGCCTGGATCGGCGTCATCGAGGCATAGCCGAGGGCGTCCAGGTTGGCCAGCATGGCGGCGGACAGCGGCAGGGTGGCAAAGGCGGTGGATTCGGTGGTCACGAGGCGGGCCTGTGTGGCGAAGCGAAAAATGCCGCACAGTCTACCAGCCTCATGGCCATTCGCCCTACGACTCCATGTGTTGTTCCGGACGACGGGCACGCCTTCCGTCTGTCGGCGCCAGTTGCAGGAAGATCGCTGCGGCCAGCATGGCCATGGTGCCGATGGTCACGAAGGTCAGCTGGAAGGCGCCCAAGGTGCTTTCCACCCCTTCGGCACTGCCCGCTGCCGTGAAGCCGCCCAGCAATGCCCCGGCGCAGGCCACACCCAGGCTCAGCGCCAGTTGCGCGACCACCGACAGCAGGCTGTTGCCGCTGCTGGCGCTGGCATCGTCGAGGTCGATCAGGGTCACCGTGTTCATGGCCGTGAACTGCATGGAGTTCACGGCGCCGAGCAGGCCCAGCTGTATCAGCAGCACGGCGTAGGGCGTCTGCTCGTCGACCAGGCCGAGGCTGGCCAGCAGCAGGCCCAGCAGCAGGGTATTGCCGGTGAGGATGATGCGGTAGCCGAAGCGCTCGATCAGCGGCCGGGCGATGGACTTGGCCAGCATCGCCGCTGCAGCCAGCGGGATCATGCTCATGCCTGCCTGGGCTGGTGAATAGCCCAATGCCACCTGCAACAGCAAGGGCACGAGGAAGGGCAGGGCGCCGCTGCCCAGGCGCGCGAACAGGTTGCCGAGGATGCCGATGGCAAAGGTGCGCACGCGGAACAGGCTGGGCGAGAACAACGGCTCGGGATCGCGCCCGGCCCGTAGCCAGTAGGCGGCCAGGCAGGCCATGCCAGCGAACAGCAGCAACATCACCCGCAAGTGCGGCAAGTGCAACTCGCCCAGGCCTTCCATGGCGATGGTGATCAGCACCATCGCCGCGCCGAACAAGAGGAAGCCCGGGCCATCGAAGCTGGTGCGCTCGGCGCCGCGCAGGTCAGGGATGAACTTCCACACGGCATAACAGCCGATGGCACCGACCGGCAGGTTGAGCAGGAAGATCCAGTGCCAGCTGAGGATTTCCACCAGCCAGCCACCGACCGTTGGGCCGAGCAGGGGGCCGAGCAGGCCGGGGATGGTGATGAAGCTCATGATCCGCACCAGCTCGGTGCGGGGGTAGGCGCGCAGCACCACCAGCCGCCCGACCGGCAGCATCAGCGCACCGCCCAGGCCTTGAACGACGCGTGCCAGGATCAGAAAGCCCAGGCTGTTGGCGGCGGCGCACAACAGCGAGCCGAAGCTGAACAACAGGATTGCGCTGAAGAAGATGCGTTTGGTGCCAAAGCGGTCGGCGATCCAGCCGGAGGCGGGAATCAGCAAGGCCACGGTGAGCATGTAGGCGATGATCACGCCTTGCATGCGCAGCGGGTCCTCTTCCAGCGAGCGGGCCATGGCCGGCAGCGCGGTGTTGAGAATGGTGCCGTCCAGGGACTGCATGAAGAAAGCGATGGCCACGACCCAGGGGATCCAGCGGGCGGTGACGGGGTCCAGCGGGGTGCGTTCGGGCATGACGTCCTCGTTTGTCAGTGCCGGCCTCTTCGCGGGCAAGCCCGCTCCCACAGGTACTGCACCCCATCTGAGGCGGGTGAATATCCTGTGGGAGCGGGCTTGCCCGCGAAAGGGCCGGTAATGCCTATCACAATGTCAGGGTCAGGCCTTTGACCAATGCCCCCGGTAAATGACTCGACCCAGTACTGCGCTGTCCATAAGTACTGGTAGACAGGATCATCTCGCGCTCGCGCGTCAGGTCCTCCAGCTGGCTGCCCAGCAAACTGTACAGGCTGTCATCGAAGCGCATGGTACTTACCGGCCCCTGAATCTGGCCATTCTCCACCCAGAAGGTGGCAAAACGGGTCAGGCCGGTCATGCGTGCTGCTGGCAGGTCCGAGTAGTTCAGGTACCACAGGTTGCTGATATACAGCCCGGTGCCCAGCCGTTCGAGGATTGCTTCACTGGCCAGGTTGCCCGTCGCCAGGCTCAAGGCGCAGGGCGACTCGTAGCTGTCGGCGCCATTCGCCACCAACGCGAACTCGGCCGCACTGCGTGCGCTGATCAGGCGCTGCACGGCTTGGCCTTGCTGGATCAGCGGCACATCGAGGCGGGGTGACCCCTCATCCGAAAACGCCGGGCTCAGCGAACCGCTGACCTGCTCGTCGAAGCTGACCAGCGGGCTCAGCTGGGCATCGCCGTTATACAGGCGCTGCAGGGCGCTGTTGCCAGTGGCCAGGGCCTGCGCAGAAAACCCGCCCCAGCACAGCATGCCGGCGATCTCGTCCATGGCCGCTGGCGCCAGGTAGGCGCGGTAACTGCCCGGTTTCAAGGTGATGGCAGGGCGGCCCAGGAACGCCAGTTGCTCGCGGGCCTGGCGCAGGCGCGCGACGAACTCGTCAGCGCTCCAGGCCTGCCCGGCATAGTTGGCTTTCACGGCCTGGCCGTTGCAGTGGAACAGGCTCCAGTCCATGTTGAAACTGTTGGCCTGGTGCCAGCCAAAGGCCCCGAACGAGCTGGCGAAGCCGCGACAGATCGGCCCGGCAGCGTAGATGCCGACCAGGTCCAGGTCGCCGGCTTCCTGTTCGATCAAGGCCAGCACTTCATCCAGTTCCGGCAGCGTGTGGTCTTGCTGGCTGTGGCTGTTCCACGGGGTTTCGTCCAGGCGCAGGTAGGGATCGACGGCCAGCAGGGGCAGGGTCTGGCGCAGTTGGCCCAGGGCATCGGCCAGGCGCGCGCGGTCCTGCACGGCATCATCGCCCAGGGTGATCAACTGCTCGGCCTGGCGGCCATCACAGATCAGGCGCAGTTGCACACTGGCCTGGCTCACCTCGCCGGCCTGGCGCACCTTGGCATGGTTGAAGCGCACGAACTGCGACTGCTCGGCGCTGTAGCCAAAGGTGAACTGTTCGCCCGGCTGCAGGGCATCGCGCAGGGCGCCAAGCAGGCTTTCGAAGCGGTGTTGGGGTGTGGCGCTCATCAGGCGTCGCCTCCGAAGACATCGATCTGGCTGAACACGCAGGCCGGCGAAGCATGGCCAACCCGCACCACCTGGTTGGGCTCGCCTTTGCCGCAATTGGGCGTACCGAGCACCTGGAAGGTGCTGGCGTCGCCGACCGCGGACAAGTTGCGCCAGAACTGCGCCGAGATGCCGCGGTAGTTGGGGTTCTTGACGATGCCCTTGAGCTCGCCGTTTTCGATCAATTGGCCCCACTCGCAGCCGAACTGGAACTTGTTGCGGGCATCGTCGATGGACCAGGAGCGGTTGGTGCGCATCAGGATGCCCTGCTCGATACCCTTGACCAGCTGCGCCAGCGAGCGGTCGCCCGGCTCGATGTTGAGGTTGGCCATGCGGTCGATCGGTGCGCGGTTCCAGCCACAGGCACGGCTGTTGGCCACGCCGTCCAGGCCGGAGCGGAACTGCGACAGGGCGCCACCCAACGGGCGCAGCAGCACGCCATCGCGGATCAGGAACTGCTTGCTGGCCTGGGTGCCGTCATCGTCGTAGCTGTAGCTGGCGAGTTCTTCGCCGATGGTCGGGTCGAAGGTCACGTTGAGCAGCTTCGAGCCGTATTGCAGGTGGCCGAAGTCACTGGCGTTGACGAAACTGGTGCCGGCGTAGTTGCGCTCGTCGCCGAGAATGCGGTCCATCTCCAGCGGGTGGCCGATTGACTCGTGAATCTGCAGCATCATCTGGTCGGGCATCAGCAGCAGGTCACGCGGGCCGCTGGGCGTATTGGGCGCCAACAGCAGTTGCAGCGCCTCGTCGGCGACCCGCCGGGCGGCGCCGATCAGGCCACAGCGCTCGATGACCTCGAAGCCGCCCTGCTGGCCGAAGTTGTCCCGGCCCAGGCTGCGGCTCTGGCTGTCTTGGCCGTCACTGGCCGTCACGCTCAGGCCTGGGAACAGGAAGCGCTGGGCGTGGCGCAGCTCGGCGCCGGCGGAGTTGAGGTAGGTTTGTTCGACCAGGGTGATGTCCAGGCCGGCTTGCCAGTCCACCAGGCGGCTGTCCTGGGGCACGCTGGCCGACTCGGCGGCGAGCAGGCCCAGGCAATCGGCGAGGTTGGGCAGTGGCTGGTCGAAGTTGGGCGAGACATGGTCGTGGCGTGCGCTGGTCACCGGTTGGTCGCGCAGGTCCAGCAGGCTATGCCTGGCGATCTGCCGGGCCAGCGCTTCGGCGCGTTCGAGCGCCTGCTGCAAGCCTTGTTGGGACAGGTCGGCGGTGGCCGCATAGGCCTCAACGCCGTTGACCCGCACGGTGAGCATGGCGCCCTCGTCCTGGCTGAAGAAGGGCGGCTCGGCCACATTGCGACGCACAGACAATGCCTGGTACGACTGCTTCACATGACGCAGGGAAAACAACTCGGCCGTGCTGCGCAGCCCAGCAAAGCGCTGGCGCAACAGGGCGCTGGAATCAAACATGCGGGAACCTCCGAGTCAGTGGTGGCTCCCCCTAGAACCACGCCACTCGCATGCCTAGGCCTGTATCGTCACGGGCCACGAGCAATGCCAGCTCATTATGGCAGCCAGGTACTTCCCTGGTCAGGAAATAACGCGGGCCGTTCAACCACCGCCCTCCCAGCAATGGGGCGGCGTTGTTACGCCCACTTTCTGGATGGCGGCCTTCAACATAGCATTCAGATGCGCTGCGACATGGTGCGAGGTGTCCGTCAGCAAGTAGACGTGGTGCTTTTCGAGGTCGGGCAAGCCCAGCCCTTCCACGTACGCGAGGGATGTATCGGCGCTATCCAGCCCTTCGACAATGCCCACGGCCAGGCCACTTCTCATGCAGGCCAGTACCGCGTGCCAGTTGGCGCTTTCCAGCAGCACACGGTACGCAATGCCGTGGGCTTTCAGTGCCTGCAAGGCCGCCTCCCGGTACGGGCAACCCTTCAACTGCAGTGCCAGCGGCAAGGGGCGATTGGGGTCATGGCTGAATCCAGGCGCAGCGGCCCAGCGCGGCTGCGTCGAGCGAAGCCACTCGCCTTGCTGCCAGTCGTCACTGCTGACCGCTACAGCCAGGTCCAGCCGCTGTCGCGCAAACAGGTCGATGAGCTCTGCGCTGGATCGCGCTACAGCCTCCAACTCCAGCTTCGGGTTGTTGGCGACGAACACCGGTAGAAAGTCGCTCATGAGGTTGGCGGCATAACCGTCGGGTACGCCTATGCGCACCTTGCCGGTCATCTGCTGTGGCGACAGCGTGGCCAGTAGCCTGTCGTGAGCCATCAAGAAACGTGTCGCTTCGCCCATCAGCTGACGGCCCGCAGGGGTTAGCTCCACCGACTGGTTACTGCGTGTGAACAATTGTTGCCCGATCTTTCCCTCCAGCTTCTGGATCTGCGTCGTCACCGCCGATGGGCTGCGGTGGACGTAGTCGGCCGCCGCCTTGAAACGGCCTAGCCGGGCCACTGCCTGGAAGGTTCTCAGTACATCGATGTCGAGGCCTTTGCCCATGGAGCCACCTGATTTGGTCGGATCGAACCAGCGCTTCGATTTAATCAACTGTACAGCCTTTATACCCACTCTTACTGTGGGGTCGAAGCCCGCATGCCCCCTGAATTGCAATGGAATGATACGGATGAGCCTGAACGACTTCGTGGTAGATGCACTCGTGCGCAACCCCGCTTACCAGCACGCACGTCTATGGACTGTCGAGAACCACGAGAAGTACTCGACATTGGCCCAGCCTGAGCCGGGACCTGAAAGCGACCACCGTTTCAACCACGAGATATTTCTGCTTATGCGCGCCTTGAATGAGCAAGGCGTAGGTCAGAGCGGGCTCTGTGCTGATGCAGAGGGGCAGGGGGCGCTCAAGGCCGTCATCGGCGACGTTGCCGAGCGGTTGGCAGCGCTGAGCAGTGGGCGCCGCGTGCACTATGTGGAGCTGGGCCCGGAGCCGATCAAGAGCGCCTGCTTGCTGAAGCGAATGGTCGAGACGTCCAGCTCCATCCGCTACACCGCCATCGATATCAACCAGACCTCGCAAGCCGCGATGAGCGATGCCGTGGGGCCCATCGTGCGCGAGGATGGCAGTTTCAATTACATCGCCGCTGATTACCGCACCGTAACCCATGAGGATTTGCGTCACGATCAGGAGCTCACACTCATCACCCTGCTTGGGTTTCAGGAGGGTAACGAGCTGCCAGTGAGCACTGGGCGGCTGATTCGTAGCCTTGCAGGTAACACCACCTACATCCTTTCGGAAATGCAGGTCTACGACGAAGGCCTGGAAAGTACCATCCTCAAGTTCTACGCCAACCCCTGCATGCTCCAGTTCTCCCAAATGGTCGCGCTTCAACAAGGCTTCATCCCCTCGGGCGAGCATGAAGCCATGCTCGTACCGCTACACATTCAGGATGAACCCATCCATGTCGCGGTAACCCTGCAACCTGTGCAGCGTCTGCAGCAACGTGGGTACCTGCTGACCAACATCTGCCTCAAGTACACGCCCGAACAGTTCCGTCGCATCAGGGCCCGGCATTGCAACTGCAGTGTGGTGGACGAGTTCGCCAGTGGTGATGGCTCGGTGCGCTACCAGATCGCGAAGTACCTTCAGTAGTGACTTTACGGGGACAGACACATCATGAATCCTTCAGACACCTTACCCCTGTTCGAACGCGGCGTAGGGCGCGTGAAGCTGGCGCTCAAGTCGACATTGAAGCGCACGCCGCGGCCATCGCCTATCTGCCTCAGCGAGCAGTTGCCCTGGTCGGACGATTTGCTTTGCCAGCACGGGCCCGTCCTCAGCGACACCCGAACACTTGGGCAGCTTGGGTATGCCGACAGCCCGCACGCCAAAATCGCAGCGGACAGCATCACCGGGGTGGCGGTTGTGCATCGGCTGTTCACGCCCGAGGGCGTTGCGGCCTTGCAAGGCATCTGCAGCCGTCTGGAGGAGGGGGCGGGTGACAGCGACTGGATCATTTCGCGGCGTACGCGAGGGGTGACGGCTTTATCATCGTTCATCAACGACATGATGTGCAGCCGCTCATTCCTGTTAGCTGTCTCGCGCATTGCAGGCGTGCCGCTGGTGCCTTACCCCATGGTCAATGCGCGCTCGCAGGTCAACTATTTCTACCCCAAGCCTGTCGAGCAACAGCAGCAACTCGGCATGTGGCACACAGACGGCACCAATTACGTGCTGAACATCGTGCTGTCGGGGGCCTGCGAATACAGCGGGGGCGAATTCCTGTTCCATAACGGCACTGTCGACAGCTTTGATGCGCTGGATCACCGTACCTTCGAAAATGCGCGCCTGGACGCACCTGGCGATGCCTTGTTCATCTATGGCAGCCGATTGTTCCACGGTGTGCGCCCGGTGGTCAGCGGGCGACGCATGTCGTTGGTGCTGTCCTTTCATTGTCCCTACTTTGGTGACGACTCCAACCGGTTTTGGCACTTGGCCTCCGACGATGGCATCCCTGCGACGATCCCTAAATGGTTGGGGTTGCGCTGGGCCTTGCAGCGATCAGCAGCCCGCCAGTTTTCAAGAATAGGCATCGAGCCGATTACGTTCGCGCAATTGCATCACACAGGGGCGTGAACATGCCAAGCAGTGCGCCGTACCTGATCCTGCTGCAAGTCATCTTTGTCCTTTCCTGGAGTTCAGGCTTTATTGGTGCCCGGCTGGGCACGGAGGACGCGGGTGCCATCAACCTGCTGTTCTGGCGGTTTCTGCTGGTCAGCATCTGCCTGCTGCCTTTTGTCGTGCATCGGCTGCGTGCGCTTACGTGGGCGCAGATACGCTACAACGCCGTCATTGGTTTCCTGGCGCAGTTTGCCTATCTGGTCAGTGTCTACATCGCCATCCGGGGCGGGCTACCGGCGGGGATTGCCGCCATCATTTGTGCGCTGCAGCCATTGATCACGGCATCGATGAGCAACAACAGCCAGCATGAGCGCAGTGGTCGGCAGGAATGGCTCGGGCTTGGGGTGGGGTTCGCCGGCGTCAGCATGATCATTTTTGCAGAGTACAGCCTGTCTGCGAGCCAGCTTAGCCTCTGGCTTTACGCCCTGCCGCTGATCGCCGCCATCACGTTGTCCATTGCCACGCTGTATCAGCGTCGGCAATCGATCATGGCGACGGACCACAGCAAGGACGGTCTGCTGATGCCGTTGTTTCTGCAATCGACTGCGACACTGCTGCTGCTCACGGCTGCAGGCTTGCCACTGGGGTTGATCGAAGTGCCTGCCAGCACACAGGTCTGGGCGGCGGTCGCATGGCTGACCCTGTTCTCCACGTTCATTGCCTACCTGAGCCTGTGGATATTGCTGACAAAGCTCTCGGCGACCCGCGTCTCGGCACTGGTCTACCTCGAGCCACCGGTGACGTTGTTATGGGCGGCGTTGATGTTCGGGGACGTGATCCATTGGACAACTTATGTGGGCATTGCGGTGGTCGCGGCAGGTATCGCCATCACCCGCCAGCCGCGCAGGTCGGCCACGCCTGCCAATGCGCTGAGCGACACGGGTGACAGATAGAGGCTCGTGAGCGCGGCACTGCGCTGGTGGCTAGAACCACCCGTCTTGCATGGTGATGCAGGTGTCGTCGCGTACCTCGAGCAATGCCAGCTCATTGTGGCAGCCCGGTACTTCCCAGGTCAGGAAGTAGCGCGCGGCCTGGAGCTTGCCGAGGTAGAAGTCACGGTCGTCGGCGTTGCCTTTGAGCAGGCCGAGTTCGGCGTGGATCGCCTGTTCCAGCCAGCGCCAGCCGACCACGCAGTGGCCGAAGGCCTTGAGGTACAGGGCCGAGTTGCCCAGGGCGGTGCTGACGTTGCCCTGAGCCATGTCACCCAGCAGGGCAAGGGTGACGGCTTGCAGGCGATTGACCAACTGCTCCAGCGGCTGGCGCAGGGTGTCGAGGCCAGGGTGGTGGCTGGCGCGCTCGGCTGTGCTGGCGATCAGGCGGATCAGTTGCTTGAGCCCGGCGCCGCCGTTTTGCGCAAGCTTGCGGCCGAGCAGGTCGAGCGACTGGATGCCTTCAGTGCCCTCGTGAATCGGGTTCAGGCGGTTGTCGCGGTAATACTGCTCAACGGGGTATTCGCGGGTGTAGCCATGGCCGCCGAGGACCTGGATCGCTAACTCATTGGCTTTGAGGCAGAAGGCCGATGGCCAGGATTTGACGATCGGGGTCAACAGGTCGAGCAGTGCCTGGGCGTGCTGCCGGGTGCTCTCATCGTCGGCTGTCTGGGTGTCGTCGAACAGGCGTGCGGCGTACAGGCCAAGGTCGAAGGCGCCTTCAACGTAAGCCTTCTGCGTCAGCAGCATGCGCTTGACGTCGGTATGCCCGATGATCGGCACGGCAGGGCTGTGCGGGTCCTTGTTGTCTGGCAACCGTCCTTGCGGCCGCTGGCGCGCGTAGTCCAGCGAGTACAGGTAGCCGGCATATCCGAGCATCACCGCGCCCATGCCAACGCCGATGCGCGCCTCGTTCATCATCTGGAACATGCAGGCCAGGCCCTGGTGCGGCTGGCCGACCAAGTAGCCGATGCACTGGCCATTGTCGCCGAAGTTCAACGCCGTCGAGGTGGTGCCGCGCCAACCCATCTTGTGGAACAGGCCAGCTAGCAGCACATCGTTACGCTCGCCACGGCTGCCATCCGGGTTCACCCGGTACTTGGGCACGATGAACAGCGAGATGCCCTTCACCCCGGGAGGTGCATCCGGCAGCTTGGCCAGCACCATGTGCACGATGTTTTCCGACAGCTCGTGGTCGCCGCCAGAGATGAAGATCTTGTTGCCCTTGAGCCGGTAGCTGCCATCGCCAGCGGGTTCGGCGCGGGTGCGGATATCGGCCAGGGACGAGCCCGCATGCGGCTCGGTCAACGCCATGGTGCCGAAGTAGCGGCCTTCGATCATCGGCTGCAGGAACAGGCGTTTTTGTTCGTCGGTGCCGAAGCTTTCGATCAGGTTGGCCGCGCCCATGGTCAGGAATGGGTAGGCCGTGGTGCCAGCGTTGGCGGCCTGGAAGTGCGCAAAGCAGGCCTGCGAGACCAGGCTGGGCAACTGCATGCCGCCGACTTCGAAGTCGCGGTTGGCGTTGAGAAAGCCCGCTTCGAGGAAGGCGTCCACGGCCGGTTTCACCTCGGGGATCAACTCGGCGCGGCCGTCCACGTAGCGCGGCTCGTTTTCATCGGCCTTGCGGTTGTGCGGCGCAAAGTACTTTTCGGCGATGGTACGGGCGGTGGTCAGCGCCGCGTCGAAGGTTTCGCGGCTGTGCTCGGCGAAGCGCGGGCGCTGGGTGAGGGCTTCGGCGTTTAGGACTTCGTAGAGCTCGAAGGCGAGGTTGCGAGGGCTGAGCAGGGTCTCGGGCATGGGGGCGGTCCTTGAGCGGGCATTGGCCGAGTCTAGGCGGGAGTGCGGATGTGGGAACAGGTCAATAGATGTGGGTGATATGGGCTTAAAAGGACCTGAATGCCTGCAAGGCTCGTGAGTAGGATGTAGGGCCGTCCGTAAGAAAAGGAAACGTCCTACATTATTTTAGGAGGTATCGCTGACGCACCGATGAGCAGGTTGGAGTAAGTGTAAAGACTTCAATCAAGAGGGGCAGGTGATGAGATGGTTGTCGCGTTGTGGCAGGGGCTGGAAAGAAGATTTACACAAAATCGAAGATCCTTTTTTGGCTAAAACCATTGTTCAATTATGCCAACACCGCCAGGGATATAACTCAGAAGTGTGTACCGCTAAGTGAGGTAAGCGTGTCAGTAATCGAACCACGGCGCTGGGTTGGTTTTTTTTGGGGAAGTATGGATGCTTTTTATGTGGGGTTTGTGGTTGTCGCTGGAATAAATCGGGGTGTGACACCATTTTTTAGCGATTTCGATTCTGCGCTTTCCAATATGGAGCGGTGGGGTGGAGGACTTGAAATCCTTGTTTGGATAGGACTGATTGCTCAGCTTTCCATTGCTGTCAGCAGTGTGCTGCTTTGCTGGGGACGAAGGGCTGGCGTTTATCTGGCATTTGCTCAACTGCCTTTTCGCCTTTTTTTTGTAATTCCATCACTTTCCTTGATCTTACTACTGCCCGATATCAGCGCATGGCTTTGGTTGTGCGTTCTGGCTGCCTGCGAAGGAACAAAAGGCTGGAGTCTTTGGTGGCTTTGGCGGATAGCTCCTGCACATCAATGATCGCCCCGGTTCGCTTGGCCGTGCTGTCAAACGTCGCGAAGCGCAAGCGCAGGCAATTCAGAGACATTCCCCACAAATCAAGGAGAAATCGGACTACTGCGGATTGAGCGCGAGCTGGTCTTGAATAGGCGCTTTGGTGTTCATAAGGAAGCGTTTCTAATGAGTGATGCCCGCGACAATGAATTGCCCGATGCCAAGGGTCATGAAGTACCGTTTTATGTCGTTTCTCCCATGAAATATGGCGTGATGACGTTCTTCACTTTCGGCTTCTACTGGTTGTATTGCTTCTATCAAAGTTGGAAGCTGCATAGCGCGAAAACGGGAGAGCAGGTCAGCCCATTCTGGCGAAGCGCTTTTGCTGTGTTTTTTATCTATCCATTATTGCGAAGGGTAAATGACCAGATTCGCGACTCAGGGAGGACCTATCCGTGGTCCATCCTGGGGCTGACATTGGGCTACTACGGTATGACCATTGCTTGGCTGGTTGCCAGCGTCGCTCTGGATGATCAATGGTTAGCTGCCTATGTTGCAGGAGCTCTCATTCAGTTGGCTTGGCTGATCATCTTGGTGCCCATGCAGAAAGGCATCAATTTCAGTGCGGGTGACCCAGGGGGGGGGGCAACAGCCGTTTCACACTGGCCAACTGGCTTTGGATGTTGCTGGGCATTGCGATTGCCGTGATGCAGTTGTTTGCCTTGGTCAGCCTTTCATCCATGGTCTGAACGTCAGTTTGCCCAGATACAAAAAAGGAGATCCGAGGCTCGCAATCCAGGTGAAAAAAATAGGTCACATAGCTTGCGCGCAATGGGCCACGCGAGGGTGTTCGGCGGAGTATTCGCTTAAAGCTGTCAGGTGCCTGCCATTCCTCTTTCTGCGCCTATGAAACCGAGCGCCTCCGGCGCGGCGCATCGCGAGCTGCGCTCGCTCCTACGTTTGTTTCGGGCCAGGCATGCCTGTGCCAGAGACGCGCGACCGCCTGGTTTGTACGACGCGATATCGTGTCATGCATCAGAGCGTTCGCGCACAAATCGCGCAGGAATAATTGGCCCGAAACAAACGTAGGAGCGAGCGCAGCTCGCGATGCGCCGCGCGGGCGGCGCTCGATCTCATAGGCGCCAAACATCTCAAGACATGCGCCCATAAAAAAGGAGAGCCGAAGCTCTCCTTTTTTATCAAAAGCCATCAACCAATGGTCATCAGGCTCGCATTACCCCCCGCAGCAGCAGTATTCACACTCACCGCCCGCTCGATTACCAAGCGCTCCAGCGCAATCTGGTGGTCGCCGCTGGACAGCCCGTGCACACCAACGATCGCCCCGGCACGCTTGGCCACTTGCTGGCACACGCTACGCAGCTGGTCCGAATCGCCATGGTGGATCACGGCGTCGAACGCCACTTCATCCTTGTTCCAATCCGCCACCAGCTTGACCTTGGCCTGCAGCTCTTTCGGCAGGCGGGCGCGCAGGGCTTTGCCCGGTTCGCCGTCAGCCCATACCGCCGAGCTGCCAACCGCCAAGACGGCAGCAAACTGCGCCAGCAGGTCGGCTTCGTTGTCCGCCAGGCACAGCACGTGCTCGCGCGGCAGGATGGTGTAGCTGTTGCGCTCGCCGGTCGGGCCTGGCAGCAGGCGGGCGATGCCGCTCTGCGACTGGCCGGCAAACTGGGTGCACAGCGCAGCTAGGTCGGCCTGCTGGTTGCTCTCGGCCCAGGCCTTGAGGCTGTGCAGTGGCTTGATCAGCTGCTCGTGCAGGGTGCGGTCAGGCTTGCCTTCGCCATCCTGCTGCTGGAAGTGACGGCCAATGGCGTCGGCCGGGCGGGTCGACAGCAGGCGGTACAGGTACAGCGGGCCGCCGGCTTTCGGGCCGGTACCGGACAGGCCTTCACCGCCGAACGGTTGCACGCCGACCACTGCGCCAACGATGTTGCGGTTGACGTACATGTTGCCGGCGTTGGCGGTTTCCACCACTTTGGCGATGGTCTCGTCGATGCGGGTGTGCACGCCGAGGGTCAGGCCGTAACCGGAGTTGTTGATCTGCTCGATCAGTTGGTCGAGGTTGCGGCGGTTGTAGCGCACCACGTGCAGCACTGGGCCGAAGATCTCGCGCTTGAGTTCGTCGAAGCTGTCCAGCTCGATCAGGGTTGGCATGACGAAGGTGCCGCGTTTGACCTCGGCCGCATCGGCGATGGCAACCTGGTAGACCGAGCGGCCTTTTTCACGCATGCCCTGGATGTGCTTCTCGATGCCGGCCTTGGCTTCGGCGTCGATCACCGGGCCGATGTCCACGGCCAGGCGGTCCGGGTTGCCCAGGCGGCTTTCGGCCATGGCACCCTTGAGCATCTCGATCACACGGTCGGCGGAGTCTTCCTGCAGGCACAGCACGCGCAGTGCCGAGCAGCGCTGGCCGGCGCTGTCGAAGGCCGAGGACACCACGTCGATCACCACCTGCTCGGTCAGGGCCGAGGAGTCGACGATCATAGCGTTCTGGCCGCCGGTTTCGGCGATCAGCGGGATCGGGCGGCCCTGGTTGTCCAGGCGGCCGGCGACGTTACGTTGCAGCAGACGGGCCACTTCGGTGGAACCGGTGAACATCACGCCTTTGACGCGCTCGTCACCGACCAGGCCGGCACCGACAGTCTCGCCGCGGCCTGGCAGCAGTTGCAGGACGCCTTCTGGAATGCCGGCTTCCAGCAGCAGGCGCACGGCCTGGGCGGCAATCAGCGGGGTTTGCTCGGCGGGCTTGGCCAGTACTGGGTTGCCCGCGGCGAGTGCAGCGGCGACCTGGCCGCTGAAGATTGCCAACGGGAAGTTCCACGGGCTGATGCACACCACTGGGCCCAATGGGCGGTGGGCGTCGTTGCTGAAGTCGTTGCGGGCTTGCACCGCGTAGTAGCGCAGGAAGTCCACGGCCTCGCGCACTTCGGCGATGGCGTTGGCGAAGGTTTTACCGGCCTCGCGGATGAGCAGGCCCATCAGCGGCTGGATCTCGGCTTCCATCAGGTCGGCGGTGCGCTCAAGGATCGCAGCGCGCTCGGCGGGCGGGGTGGCCTGCCAGATCGGTGCGGCGTTGAGGGCGCACTGGATGGCGTTGTCGACGTCGGCAACCGTGGCTTCCTGGACGTGGCCGACCACATCGCGGTGGTCCGCTGGGTTCAGCACCGGCACAGCAGCCGATTCGCTGGCGGCGCAGGCCAGCAGCGGGGTGGCTTTCCAGTCGTTGTGGGCAGTGGCCAGCATGGCGCAGGACAGCGACGCCAGGCGGTGTTCGTTGGCCATGTCGATACCGGCCGAGTTGGCCCGCTCAGTGCCGTACAGGTCACGCGGCAACGGGATGCGCGGGTGTGGCAGGCCGATGCCGCCTTCCTGGGTGGCCATGCGCTCGATGCTGGCGACCGGGTCGGCAACCAGCTCCTGGATGGAGATCGAGTGGTCGGCGATGCGGTTGACGAACGAGGTGTTGGCGCCGTTTTCCAGCAGGCGACGAACCAGGTACGCAAGCAGGGTTTCGTGGGTGCCGACCGGTGCATAGACGCGGCACGGACGGTTCAGCTTGCCGTCGGAAATCTTGCCAACCACTTGCTCGTACAGCGGCTCACCCATGCCGTGCAGGCACTGGAACTCGTACTGGCCGGGGTAATAGTTCTGGCCGGCGATGTGGTAGATGGCCGACAGGGTGTGGGCGTTGTGGGTGGCGAACTGCGGGTAGATGGCTTCGGGCACGGCCAGCAGTTTGCGTGCGCAGGCAACGTAGGACACATCGGTGTACACCTTGCGGGTGTAGACCGGGTAGCCTTCCAGGCCTTCGACCTGGGCGCGCTTGATTTCACTGTCCCAGTAGGCGCCTTTCACCAGGCGGATCATCAGGCGATGGCGGCTGCGCTTGGCCAGGTCGATGACATAGTCGATCACATACGGGCAGCGCTTCTGGTAGGCCTGGATGACGAAGCCAATACCGTTCCAGCCTGCCAGCGAGGGTTCGAAGCACAGGCGCTCGAGCAGGTCGAGCGACAGCTCCAGGCGGTCGGCTTCTTCGGCGTCGATGTTCAGGCCGATATCGTATTGCTTGGCCAGCAGGGTCAGCGACAGCAGGCGCGGGTACAGCTCTTCCATCACGCGCTCATACTGGGCGCGGCTGTAGCGCGGGTGCAGGGCCGACAGCTTGATCGAGATGCCCGGGCCTTCATAGATGCCGCGGCCATGCGAGGCTTTGCCGATCGAGTGGATCGCTTGCTCGTAGGATGCCAGGTACTTCTGTGCGTCGTGCTCGGTCAGTGCGGCTTCGCCAAGCATGTCGTAGGAATAACGGAAGCCCTTGGCCTCGAAACGGCTGGCGTTGGCCAGGGCTTCGGCGATGGTTTCACCGGTGACGAACTGCTCGCCCATCAGGCGCATGGCCATGTCGACGCCCTTGCGGATCATCGGCTCGCCGCTTTTGCCGATGATACGGGTGAGCGACGAGGTGAGGCCGGATTCGTTATGGGTGGACACCAGCTTGCCGGTCAGCAGCAGGCCCCAGGTGGCGGCGTTGACGAACAGCGATGGGCTGTTGCCCAGGTGCGGCTGCCAGTTGCCGGTGCTGATCTTGTCGCGGATCAGCGCATCGCGGGTGCCCTTGTCTGGGATGCGCAGCAAGGCTTCTGCCAGGCACATCAGTGCCACGCCTTCCTGGGACGACAGCGAGAACTCTTGCAGCAGGCCCTGGACGATGCCTGCGCGGCCGCCAGCGCTCTTCTGGTTGCGCAGTTTTTCGGCGATGCCGGCCGCCAGTTTGTTGGTGGCCTCTGCCAGTGGCGCGCTCAGGCGAGCCTGCTCCAGCAGCATCGGAATGACTTCCTGCTCGGGGCGGCGGTAAGCGGCGGTGATGGCCGAGCGCAGTACCGATTGCGGCAGGATGCTCTCGGCGAATTCGAGGAAGCATTGGTGAGCATGGTCCGGCTGGACTTCGCCAGCATCGTCGACCAGGTTGCTGGCATGACCGTTGAGTTCGGTCAGGGTGGCACCACCCTCGAGCTTCTCCAGGTAATTGAAGATCGCTTGCTTGATCAACCAATGCGGCGTGCGGTCGATGGACTGCGCAGCTGCTTTGAGTCGCTCACGGGTAGGGTCATCGAGTTTGACCCCAAGGGTGGTCGTCGCCATTTCTTATCCTCATTATTGCCACGGCTGTGGCCTAAGCTGACGCCAAGAGTAGCTGTAGGGCAATTCAGGTGCAACCAGGTGCAACCCGATTTTTTTACGGAAAAGGTGCAACTCGTCCGGCGAACATTCCTACACTTAATTAAAGGTTGTTTCTGGGGCGATTTAGTCTGAAAAATCCCGTTTTTGCTCCAAAAAGGAGCAAGAACGAGGCTTTAACTGAAAATGCATGAGTAGGTGCAACTTGAAACGGAAAAAGGGTTGCACCCTGTTTGCGATGTTGCATAGCATTCGCCACCTGGGTGCAACCGCCACGTTGCGGTTGTGCATGAAATAACAACAAACGCCAGGGCACACGCATGGGCAATCCACTAACGATCACCTTTGTGATCTATATCGCTGCGATGGTACTGATCGGCTTCGCCGCGTATCGCGCCACCAATAACCTTTCCGACTACATCCTGGGCGGTCGAAGCCTGGGCAGCGTGGTCACTGCGCTCTCTGCCGGTGCGTCCGACATGAGCGGCTGGCTGTTGATGGGCCTGCCGGGCGCCATCTACTTCTCCGGCCTGTCCGAAGCCTGGATCGCCATCGGCCTGACCGTCGGCGCCTACCTGAACTGGCTGTTCGTTGCGGGTCGCCTGCGGGTGCAGACCGAGCACAACGGCGATGCCTTGACGCTGCCGGACTACTTCTCCAGCCGCTTCGAAGACCAGAGCGGCCTGCTGCGGATCATCTCGGCCATCGTCATCCTGGTGTTCTTCACCATTTATTGCGCGTCGGGCATTGTCGCCGGTGCGCGTCTGTTCGAAAGCACCTTCGGCATGCCGTACGAGACGGCCCTGTGGGCTGGCGCTGCCGCCACCATCGCCTACACCTTCGTCGGTGGCTTCCTGGCGGTGAGCTGGACCGACACCGTGCAGGCTTCGCTGATGATTTTCGCGCTGATCCTCACCCCGGTGATCGTGCTGATCTCGACCGGTGGCTTTGACACCACCTTCCTGGCCATCGAAGCGCAGAATCCGGCCAACTTCGACATGTTCAAAGGTGCCACCTTCATCGGCATCATCTCGCTGATGGGTTGGGGCCTGGGCTACTTCGGCCAGCCGCACATCCTGGCGCGCTTCATGGCCGCTGACTCGGTCAAGTCGATCGCCAAGGCCCGTCGCATTTCCATGACGTGGATGATCCTGTGCCTGGCCGGTACCTGTGCCGTGGGCTTCTTCGGCATCGCCTACTTCTCGGCCAACCCTGATCTTGCGGGCCCGGTGACCGAGAACCACGAGCGTGTGTTCATCGAACTGGCGAAGATCCTGTTCAACCCATGGATCGCGGGCGTGTTGCTGTCGGCCATCCTGGCGGCGGTGATGAGCACCTTGAGCTGCCAGCTGCTGGTGTGCTCCAGTGCCCTGACCGAAGACTTCTACAAAGCCTTCCTGCGCAAGGGTGCTTCGCAGCGTGAACTGGTGTGGGTCGGCCGCCTGATGGTGCTGGCGGTTGCCCTGATTGCCATCGCCATGGCAGCCAACCCGGAAAACCGCGTGTTGGGCCTGGTGGCCTACGCCTGGGCGGGCTTCGGTGCGGCCTTTGGTCCGGTGGTGCTGATCTCGGTACTGTGGAAAGGCATGACCCGTAACGGCGCCCTTGCCGGTATCGTGGTGGGTGCGTTGACCGTGATCCTGTGGAAGCAATTCGACACCCTTGGGCTGTACGAAATCATCCCAGGCTTCCTCTTCGCCAGCATCGCCATCGTCGTGGTGAGCAAGCTGGGTAGCCCGTCGACGGCGATGGTTCAGCGCTTCGAAACGGCTGATGCGGCGTATCACGCTGACAAGTAATACCCGTTGAACAGGCGGCGCCCGCGAAGCAGGCGCCGCCGATCGACAGCCAGGCCTGACTCCGCCTGCAAGGCAAGGTAAACTTGCCACCCCCGCAGGAGTTGCCATGAACTATCGTCACGCCTTCCACGCCGGCAACCACGCCGACGTCCTCAAGCACATCGTGCTGACCCGCCTCATCGCCCTGATGTCGCGCAAGGAGCAGCCGTTCGCCTATATCGATACCCACGCAGGCCTTGGCCTGTATGACTTGCAGGGCGACCAGGCGACCCGCACCGGTGAATACCTCGAAGGCGTTGCCCGGTTGTGGAACCGCGACGACCTGCCGGCCATGGCAGGCGATTACCTGCGCATCATCAAGCGCCTCAATGCCGATGGCGAGTTGCGTTATTACCCAGGTTCGCCAGAGCTGGCCCGCCGCCTGATGCGTCAGCAAGACCGCGCCCTGCTCAACGAGAAGCACCCCGAAGACGGGCCGCTGCTCAAAGAGAACATGAAGAAAGACCCACGCGTCTTCGTTCACCTCGGCGAGGGCTGGCATGTGCCGCGCGCCCTGCTGCCGGTGCAGGAAAAGCGCGCGATCATGCTGATCGACCCGCCGTTTGAGCAGGCTGATGAGCTCAAACGCTGTACCACCTCGATGAAAGAGGCGATCGGCCGCATGCGCCAAACCGTCGCGGCCATCTGGTACCCGATCAAGGACCAGCGCTCGCTGACCCGCTTCTATCAGGACCTCACCAGCACTGGCGCGCCCAAGTTGCTGCGCGTGGAGTTGTATGTGCACCACCAGGACAGCCCGCAGGGGCTCAACGGCTCTGGCCTGGCCATTGCCAACCCACCGTGGGGGCTGGAGGAAGAGCTGAAGGAACTGCTGCCCTGGCTCGCCAAAGAGCTGGCGCAGACGGCGGGTAGCTACCGGATGGACTGGCTGATCGCCGAGTAAAGCGGTTCCCCAGCTG